>JBCNOJ010000062.1:0-15534 GCA_039593925.1 Acidovorax sp. | reverse complement strand
CATCCGCAGCAGCGGTGAGCGAGCCCTGGTTTTCCACTTCCTGAACGATGGCCAGATGAATGCGTTCGAGCATGAATTACATGAACAAAATTCATTGTTAGATGGGGTAAAACCATCTTACTTCATGACCAACTGCGCAGTACCTCCTGAAGATCGGTGGTTGTCGCTGCGGGCGGTGCCGGCAGTTTTGAAGGGGTTCGGCTGAAACGTGGGGCGGGCGCCGGCTGCAATACGCCGTGGTGGCGCACCAGCGTCTGGCGCGCCCGGAACTGCGGGTGATCGGCCACTTCATCGCTGCGGAGCACAGGTGTCACACACGCATCCAGCTTCATGAAGATGTCGGCCCAATGCGCACGCGTCTCCTGCGCAATGCGCTCGGAAAACGCCTGGCGCAGACCGGGCCAGCCCGCCCTGTCTTTCCGCGGCGGAAGGTTGTCTGCATCCAGCCCAAGGCCTTCAAGCAGCCGATCGTAGAAACGCGGCTCCACTGCACCCAGAGCCAGATACCCGCCATCGGCCGTTGCATACACCCCATACCATGGTGCGCCGCCATCCAGCACGTTGGTGCCACGCTGCGGGTTCCACAGACCCGCAGCCTGCAGGCCGTAGGTACCAGCCATCAACAAGGTGCTGCCGTCCAGCATCGATGCATCCACCACCTGCCCGTGCCCCGAGGCCTGCGCCTGCAGCCGTGCGGCCAGGATGCCCACCGCCAGGAGCATGCCGCCGCCGCCATAGTCGGCCACCAGGTTCAACGGCACGACCGGCGGCGCCCCTGTGGGCCCGATGGCATCCAGCACCCCGGAGAGCGCGATGTAGTTGATGTCGTGGCCCGCCGCCTGCGCCAGCGGGCCGGTCTGGCCGTACCCGGTCACTCGGCCATACACCAGCCTGGGGTTGCGGGAGAGGCAGACATCGGGCCCGGCGCCCAGGCGCTCCATCACGCCGGGCCGATAGCCTTCGATCAGCACGTCTGCCCGCTCAACAAGCTCCAGCAATTGCGCCAGCCCGGCAGGTGTCTTCAGGTCCAGATCCACCAAGCGTCGCCCGCGGTTCATCACCTCGAAGCGCGCGTCCTGCGGAAAGCCCCGCTCGGGCGCGTGGGCGCGCTCCACCCGCACCACATCGGCCCCCATGTCCGCGAGCACCATGGCGCAGAACGGAGCGGGTCCGAACCCCGCGAGTTCGACCACACGCAGGCCCTGCAAAGCGCCTGCCGTCATCCCAGCCCCATGCCGCGGCGAAGGGTCTGCACCGCGTCTTCGCCATCGCGCCGCCCGATGATCCAGCCTTCGCGCGGCTGCAGCGCTAGGTGCTGAACTTCCACGATCTGCTTCCAGTCCTGCGCCAGATCGCGCCGCGCGATGCGCCATTGCCCATCGCGGCGCTCCACCCGGTCGATGTAGCGCGATGAGGTGAACATGTCCACAGCTGCATCTGGGCGCCCGGCGGCTCCCCCGGTCAACTGCGCAAGCTGCTGCTTGGCCTCGGGCGGATACTGCTGGATGGTGCGCACGTAAGACTCCACCAGTGCCGTGTTCTCATCGGCGAACTCGATGAGCAAGTTGCCGATGAAATGGCTGGATACGGCGATAGGCTTGTGGCGTTCCAGGATCCAGTCCACCAGGCCTTCGGCCGGGCCGATGTAGGGGCCATGGCTGTCTATGGCGCCGGGCCAGAAGATGTCGAGCATGCCCTGCTTGTCCAGGCGGTCTACAGCGCGGCACCACCGGTACATCAGATCCTGGATCATGAAGCGGTCCGCAATGCGCTGCGGGCTGTAGGGGTCGAGGTGCGCGGCCATGGTCACGACGCCTTCAGGTTGACGCGCGTAGCCACTTCCTGCATCAGGCTGGCCTCGCGTTTGACCAGGGCTTCCAGATCCTCTGGGCGCCCACCCACCGGCACGATTCCCATGCCATCGAGGCGCGCACGCGCCTCCGGATTGGCCAGCATGCGGTTCACCGAGGCGTTGACGCGGTCGATGATGGCGCGCGGCGTTCCTGCGGGCGCGCCCACGCAGAACCAGGGCGCCATCACAAAACCGGGCAGCAGCGTCTCGTTGAGCGTTGGCAGGTTGGGCAGTTGTGTGGAGCGCTCGCGCGAAGTGACCGCCAGCGCCTTGATACGGCCAGCCTGGATGAGCTTGAGGGCGGAAGACACCTGGTCGATGCTGAAATCGATGGTTCCGCCGACCAGGTCTTGCAGCATGGGCGTACCGCCCTTGTAGGGGATGTGCACGGCCGACGTGCCTGTGCGCAGCTTGAACAGCTCGCATGCAATGTGCGAGCTGGAAGCGAGGCCGGAACTGCCGTGCTGCAGCTTGCCCGGATTGGCCTTCATATAGGCCACCAACTCTTCGGCCGAGTTCACACCCAGGTCCGTGCGCACCATCAGCGCATTGGGCATGTCTGCCACCGTGACCACCGGGGCGACGGAATCCATGGTGAACGGCAGCTTCTCGTACGCGTAGAAGTTGGTCACCATGGTGCCCACCGAGCCGATCAGCAAGGTGTGCCCATCCGGCTTGGCGCGCGCCACGGCGGCCACGCCAATGGTGCCTGTTGCACCAGGCAGGTTCTCCACAACCACCGTCCGCCCCAGATCCTGGCCCAGGTATTGCGCCACCATTCGGCCAATGATGTCGGTGGACCCACCGGCCGGAAAAGGGACCATGACCTTGACGGGCTGCTGCGGCCAGTCCTGCTGCGCCCAGGCGGGCAACGAAGAAAGCGGCGCTGCCATGGCCGCCGTGAGCAAGGTTCTGCGATCGATATGCACGTTTGTCTCCTTTTATGGTTTAGCGAACACTTTGCGGGCCTATGCGCCCCAACCCGAAGCCAGCGCGGGGCCAAGCTCCAGTCCTTGGTGCAGGCCCGCGTGCGCGCTGGGCACGCGCCGCGCTGGGTCCAGCACGTTGTCTCCCATGGCCTGTACCGACGCCTCGTCCGGCACGATGGCGTCCACGTGGCAGCCCAGGTCTTGCAGATGGCGCAGCTCGGCCCGCAAGTGGCCGCTGACGGGGTTGTCGTCGCCATAGCCCTGGGGGGCGATCACCAGCACCTGCTCGGCGCTCTCCACCAGATCGGCGTTGGTGCCCGAGCGGATTCCACCGTCCATGTAGGGCCGCCCGTTCAGCCTGACCACAGGCCAGCTGCCGGGAACTGCGCAGCTGGATGCCATCGCATCCACCAAGGGAACGCCGCTGTGGCTATCCCACACGCGATGCGCTCCCGTTTCGGCATCCACGGCCACCATGCCCAGCCATCGGCCCGGCCAGGGGCTGTCCGGGCGAGGCAAGCGGGCGGCGATGATGGCGCGGCGCTGTTCCACTGGCACGGTCTCGGCACGCAGCGCAAACGCACCAATGCGCTGGCGCGCGGCCACCAAGTCGCCACCCACTTTTTCCATCAGTGCACGGTTGCGGGCGTAGGCGTCGGCCAACGAGAACGGGCGGAGCTTTTCCGTCGCCCCGGCCACTTCGTCCAGTTGGCTTGCCAGCAGTTGCTCCACAGGCACACCGAGCGCGATCTGTGCGGCCACCACCGAGCCCGCTGACGTGCCGAGGAACCCGTCCGCCAGAGCGACGTTCGCGCCCGCGCGGGCCAAGCCTGCGCAGACGCCAGTGGCCCACGCGATGCCCGCCACGCCACCGCTGCCCAGCACAAGCACCTTTTTCACAACACGCCCGCCTGCATGAGGGCTTGCATGCGCTCCTCACTCAAGCCCAGCAAACCTCCATAGACCTCGCGGTTGTGCTGTCCCAAATCCGGTGCCGGCTCGATGGGCTTTTCAGGCGTACCGGAAAATTTGGGAATGACGCCTGCCATGCGCACCGGCCCGATGTCCGGGTCGGGCACCGATGCGATGGTGCCGCGCGCCTGGTAGTGCGGGTCGTTCATGATGTCTTCGATGCTGTAGATGAACGAGTAAGCCAGCTTGGCTTCGTCCAGGTGCGTACACAGCTCGTCGGTGGGTTGCGACTCGATCCACTCGGCCAGCGCTGCGTTGAGTTCATCCACATGCTCCCAGCGTTTTTCGTGGGTCGCGAGCTGCGGGTCTGCGAGCCAGTCGGTGCGGCCCATCACCCGGGCCAGCCGCTGAAAGCCAGCGTCCGCAGAAATGGTGAGGATGAGGTAGCGCCCGTCCTGCGTGCGGAAGTGCTCGCCGGGCGCTGCGGCAAAGTGCTTGTTGCCGCGGCGCTCGCGCACCGTTCCCATGCGGTCATAGGCAGGCACCAGCACTTCCGTGAAGCGGATGATGGACTCGTACATCGCCAGGTCGATCTCCTGGCCTTCACCGCCGTGGCAGTCGCGGTGGTAGATCGCCATCATCATCGCGAAGGCGCCCAGGATGGCGGATTGGTAGTCGGCGATGGACGTGCCGATCCGCACGGGTGGCCGGTCTGCATAGCCGGTGATCCCCATCAGGCCGCCGAAGGCCAGCGCAATGCGGTCGTAGCCAGCGCGCTCCCGGTAGGGGCCGGTCTGCCCGAAGCCCGAGATGCGCAGCATCACCAGGCCCGGGTTGCGCGCCTTGAGCACGTCGTAGCCCAGGCCCCATTTCTCCAGGGTTCCGGGCCGGAAGTTCTCCACCACCGCGTCGGCCTGCTCCACCAGTTGCAGCAGCAGCTCCTTACCCTCTTCCCGGCGCAGGTCCAGCGTGATGGACTTCTTGTTGCGTGCTTCCACGCTCCAATACAAGCACTTGCCATCCACAAACGGGCCCAGGTCGCGCACGGTGTCGCCACGCTCGGGCACCTCCACCTTGATCACCTCTGCGCCGAAATCGGCAAACAGGGTGCAGGCCACTGGGCCGGCCACCATGGTGCCCAGGTCGAGCACCCGCAATCCGCTGAGCAGGTGCGGCCCCATGCCCATTCGCTGCGCGGTCATGATGGCTCTCCCAGCGCCTCCTGGGGCGTCTTTTCCTGAACCTGCGCGGTGCGCACGGTGTAGTCGTCCAGGCTGGTCTTGCGGGTCATATGCCAGTAGTCGTCGTTGCGGAACGGCGTGGGTGCCACCACCTTGCCGCTGGCGTTGCGATACCAGTTGGACATGCCCTTGTGCGTCCAGATCATGCGGTCGTGCGCGTCCTGCACGCGGTGGTTGTAGTCGTCGTGCACGTCTCGTTTCACTTCGATCTCGAAGGGCCCCTGGTGCTGGTTCAGCGTCTGCTTGATCAGCCCCATCACATAGCGCACCTGTGTTTCCAGCAAGGCCACCACGCTGCCGCCATGACCCAGTGCGGTGTTGGGGCCGGCCATCATGAAGAAGTTGGGAAAGCCCGGTGTTGCAACGCCGAGGTAAGCCTGCGCGCCCTTGGCGTCCCAGTCCTCGCGCACGGAACGCCCCGCACGCCCGCGCAGCTCAAAGGACGACAGGAGGTTGACCGCATCGAAGCCGGTGCACACGATGAGGATGTCCACTTCATGCCGCACGCCATCCGCGGTCACCACCGCATGGGCATCCACTTCGCGGATGGCCTCGCTCACCAGTTGAACGTTGTCCCGCGTCATCGTGCGGAACCAGCCGTTGTCCATCAGCATGCGCTTGCCAAACGGCGGGTAGTCTGGAAGCACCTGGGGCAGCAGGTCCTGGCGGTCACCCAACTCGGCCTTGATGTAGTCGGTGAAGAACTCGCGATGCTTGTCGTTGCGTCGGTTGATGGAGCGCTCCGGGTGCGGCCATTGCGGGTCGATCTGCAGCGAGGAATGGATCCGGTCATTGAAGACCCAGGCCAGGCGTTGGCGATACCACTCCTGGTAGTAGGGCACTTCGCGCAGCAGGAAGCGGGTGGCCTCTGGCACTTCCTTCTGGAACCGGTCGAATGGTGCGGCCCATTGTTTGGACCGCTGGAACACCGTGAGTTGCGCCACGCTGGACGCGATGGCCGGAACGATCTGCATCGCGCTGGCCCCGGTGCCGATGACCGCCACACGCTTGCCGGTGACATCCAACCCTTCCGGCCAGCGGGCGGAGTGAAAACAGGGCCCCTCAAAACGATCCAGCCCCTTGATGTCGGGCATCTTGGGCAGGTTGAGCAAGCCCACGGCACTGATGACGATGTTGGCCCTGAGCACCTCTTCCTGACCTTGGCGATCCGTCACCCGCACCGTCCAATCCATGCCCGCCTCGTTGTAGATGGCCGACGCCACGCGGGTATGGAAGCGGATGTTCTTGCGGATGCCAAAGCGGTCAGCCACGCCCACAAAATAGTTTTGGATCTCTTCGCGCAGTGCAAAGTAGCGCGACCAGTCGGACTTGGCGAAAGAGAACGAATAAATGTGGTTCGGGGTGTCCACACCGGCGCCGGGATAGCGGTTCTCGTACCAGGTGCCACCCACTTCATCGTTCTTCTCGATGACCGTGTACGGGATGCCGGCGTTCTGCAAACGGATCGCCGCGCAGATGCCTGCAACCCCCGCACCGATCACGATGACGCGAAAGCCCGCGGGGACTTTGAAGGCGCCCTGCTGGTCCAAGTGAAACTCCGGGTCCAGGCCCAGCCACGAGGCGACCATGGGCCCATAGGATTCGGGCACCGCTTCCCCCACGCTGCGGCTCAGCATTTGCACGAGCTCTGCTGGCGCTGGCGACGGATGGGCTGCAGGCTGTCCACGCTTCCATTGCAGGATGGCTTCGCGGGCGGCCTGCCGCACCTCTTGCTGCACCGGCTCGGGCAGGCCGCCAGAATCGTTGTCGTCCAGGCCATGGATGCGCGAGCATTGGTAGCGCTCGTCCAGCCATCGGGGCTCGCCCGTCAGGTGCAGCAGCACCATCAGCAAGGTCGGCACATTGGACTGCGGCAAGGCGCGGTCAAGGTCGGCCTCCCACGATGCAGTGGTCGAAGCAGCGGAGTCAGAAGGATGAGAAGGACGGTTGGAAGAGTTCATAAGAAACATTCGGGCAAAGCTGCGCCCAGCCGCAGCCAAGCGGCGCATCAGGGATTGAGGTAAAGGTAGTAAGGGCGGCGGTTACTGCGGGACCATGCCGGCTTCCCGAACCACGTCGCCCCACTTGGCGTACTCGGTCGAGATGGTGCGTTCCAGTTCCTGGGGCGTTCCATGCCAGGGCTCAAAGCCAATCGCCATCAGCTTTTGCCGAACCTCCGGCCGTTCCAGGATCTGGCGGATTTGCTGGTCCAATTTGTTGACGACTGCGTCCGGAGTGCCTCGCGGTGCCACCAGGCTGGTCCAGCCCACAGCCTCGTAGTCCGGCACGCCGGCCTCGACCATGGTGGGCACATCGGGCAATACGGGAGACCGGCGGCTGTCAAGCACGGCCAGGGCGCGCAGCTTGCCTGCCTTGATGTTTTGCTGCTGCGCTCCAATGGTGTCCACCATCACAGGAACGCGCCCCGCCATCACGTCGATGGATGCCGGCGCCCCGCCAGGGTAGGGCACGGACTCGAGCTTGACCCCCGCCTTGGATTTGAACAGTTGAAGCGCCAACTCGAAGGCCTGTGCGCCAGACGCGTACATCAATTCTCCGGGCCGCGCCTTGGCTTCGCGCACCAATGCCTGCACACTGTCGTAGTTGAAGCTCGGCCCCGCCAGCAACACCATGGGCGCCTTGGCGACGCGGCTCACAGGCGCAAAGTCGCGCAGCGGGTTGTAGAGCTGCACCTTCTGCAGGTGCGGGCCCGTGGTGAGCGTGCCGCTCACCCCCAGCCCCAGCGTGTAGCCGTCCGCAGGGGCCTTGGCCACCATACTCAGGCTGAGCATGCCGCCCACACCTGGCTTGTTCTCCACCACGAACGACTGGCCATTGAGCTTGGAAAGTTCCTGCGCGACGAGGCGGGCCACGATGTCGGAAGCACCACCGGGCGGATAGCCCACGAGCAACTGCACGGGCCGGGCCGGATAAGTCGCCGATTGGGCCCACGCAGCGCCCTGGGTCAACGCCAAAGCGCAAGCGGCTGCAAGGGGCGCGAATCGCTGAATGAACATGTTTTGTCTCCTGTCAGTCTTTGTTGATTTCAGGGTCAGTATCCCGGCCTGCGCCGCCAAAGGCTGGCACTAATTGCCCGTTTGTCCATGATGTGAACAAATGGCGATTCACAAAGGAGAATTCCAAAGAAACAATGTGCACATCATGAACAAAGTTGTGCCCAGCACCTCGTCGACATCATTGACACCGGCACCACGGGGTGTGCAAGGCGCCCAAGCCGTCTACCGTGCCATCGATCTGCTCAAGCTGGTGGGGTTGAACCACGAACGCGGCATCGCCTTGCCCGCGCTTGTGTCCAGCACCGGCCTGGAGCGCACCACGGTGTACCGCCTTCTCAACACGCTGGAAGAGACCGGACTCATCGCGCGCGATGCGCAAAAGCTCTATCGACTGGGCCTGGAAGCCATGCAGCTGGGGCTGGCCACCATGAGCCGGGTGCCCATCCTGGAGCGCTGCCGGCCCATGATGATTCGCCTGGCCCGCCGCACCGAAGACACGGTGTACCTGGTGGTGCGCAACGGGGATTTTGCGCACTGCATCCACTACGAAGAAGGCGCCTTTCCCATCAAGGCGCTCGTGCTGGAGGTGGGGGGGTTGCGGCTGCTGGGCATCGGCTCTGCGGGCAGTGCGCTGATGGCCACGCTGACACACGACGAAGTGGAAAGCTTTCACGCGCGGAGGCGCACTGAGTTACCGGTGGAAAGGCGCTCGCTGGCGCAGGTGCGCCGCCTGATCACGTTGACACGCCGCCGGGGCTATGCATGCACCGACAACCTGGTGGCCGAAGGGGTGAGCGGGGTCGGCGTGTATTTCGAGGTGACGCCGGGCACCTACGCCGCCATCAGCGTGGGCGCCATCCGAAGCCGCATGGGCGAAGCCCGCCGCGCCGAAATCGCACAGATCATGTTCGATGAATTGCGGTCGTCCGGCTGGGCGCCGCCCACGCCGGCGTAACGGCCCAGGCGCTCGCAGGCTCAGCCCGTCAGGCGGGCCAGCAAGGCATCCAGCGCCTGCGCATACCTTTGCTGCAGATGCTGTCTCAGCAGCGGATCGCCTTTGGCCGACACCAGCGCCAGGGCGCTGCCGTGCGCATGGTCCACCAGAATGTCGCGCCACAGCTCCGCGTCTGGCGTGACGGCCTCCAGCAGGGCGGTCAGTTGCTCCGTGATCAGCACGGTCACCCCCGCAAGCGCCTGCGGCTCGTTAAAGATGGCCAGGGTCAGCTGCGGGTGTCTGCCCACCGCCTCGTAGTAGTGCAAAAGAAGCTTGCGCAGCTGGGCACCGTGGCCCTTGCCACGGCTCCGGGCCTGCATCGCTACACCGCCATAGACTTCTTCCGAGAGCGCTCTCAGCAACCCCGCGCGGTCGCCCACATGGTGGTACAGGCTCATCGGCGTCACGCCCAGCCGCGATGCCAGGCCGCGCATTGTCAGGCCCTGCTCGCCGCCCTCTGCCAGCATCGCCAGCGCTGCTTGCACAATCGCTTCGCGCTCCAGCCCTTCGCCCTGCACGGGGCGGCCGCGGGGTCTGCTCACACGGCAACCCGGTAGGTCGACTGCACAAGGCCTGAGGCAAAACTGCGGCTGGCTACCAGTTGCAGGTTCACATCGGCAGCCAGCATCCCAAACAAAGGGCGCCCTTGGCCGATCAGCACCGGCGCCGTGGTGATGACCATGTCGTGCACCAGCCCCGCCCGCAGAAACGACTGCACCACCTGCCCGCCATCCACATAGACCTTGCGGATGTTCTGGCCGGCAAGCTCCAGCATCAAGTCCGCAGGTGGTTGGGCCGAGAAGCGCACCTTTCCTTTCAGCGCTTCAGGCACCCCACTGCCTGCCAACTGCCGAGACAGCACCACCACGGGGCGGTCGTACGGCCACGCTGGGAAGGTGAGCGCTTTTTCGTAGCTCCCCCGCCCCATCACGATCGCATCCTTGTCGGCGATGAAATCGTTGTAGCCGTGGTCCTCCGTGGGGTCGTCTCTCTGCAAAAGCCAATCAATGCCCCCATCGGGCCGTGCGATGAAACCGTCCAGGCTGACGGCAATGAATACGTGGGCTGTGGTCATACACGGCAGTATATCTATACACCGTATATTTATCACACCTAACCTTACTCCACTGTGACGCTCTTCGCAAGGTTGCGAGGCTTGTCCACATCCGTGCCACGCGCACACGCGGTGTGGTACGCCAGCAGCTGCAGCGGCACCACGTGCAGCAGCGGGCTCAGCGGGCCGTAGTGTTCGGGCATGCGGATCACGTGCAGGCCTTCGCCGCTTTCGATGCGGGTGTCGCCATCGGCCAGCACATACAGCACGCCGGCGCGCGCGCGCACTTCCTGCATGTTGCTCTTGAGCTTTTCGAGCAGAGCGTCGTTGGGCGCCACGGTGACCACGGGCATGGCGCTGGTGACGAGGGCCAGGGGGCCGTGCTTGAGTTCACCCGCGGGGTAGGCCTCGGCGTGGATGTAGCTGATTTCCTTGAGCTTGAGCGCACCTTCGAGCGCAATGGGGTAGTGCAGGCCCCGGCCCAGAAAGAGCGCGTTTTCCATACGTGCAAAGTCTTCGGCCCAGCTGATGAGCTGGGGTTCGAGCGCCAGCACGGCTTGCAGGGCCACGGGCAGGTGGCGCATGGCCTTGAGGTGGTCGGCCTCTTGCGCTTCGGTCAGGCGGCCTTTGCTTTGCGCCAGCGCCAAGGTCAGCAAGAACAAGCCCGCCAGTTGCGTGGTGAAGGCTTTGGTGCTGGCCACGCCAATCTCTACGCCTGCGCGGGTGATGTAGGCCAGCTTGCATTCGCGCACCATGGCGCTGGTGGCCACGTTGCAGATGGTGAGCGTGTGGTGCATGCCCAAGGACTGCGCGTGGCGCAGCGCCGCCAGCGTGTCCGCCGTTTCGCCCGACTGGCTGATGGTGACGACCAGGGTGCGAGGGTTCGGCACGCTGGTGCGGTAGCGGTACTCGCTGGCTACCTCCACCTGTGTGGGAAGGCCGGCAATGTCTTCGAGCCAGTATTTGGCCGTGCAGCCGCTGTAGTAGCTGGTGCCACAGGCCAGGATGAGCACGCTGTCGATCTCCTTGAACACGCGCCAGGCGGCGGTGCCGGGCTGGCCGTGCTGACCTGCACCGTCGAACAACTCGGGCACGATGCCCTCCACGCCCTCGAGCGTGTCGGCAATGGCACGGGGCTGCTCGAAGATTTCCTTTTGCATGTAGTGGCGGTACGGGCCCAGTTCGGCGGCGCCGCTGTGGGCCAACACGGTGCGCACGGGGCGTTGCTCGGTGGTGAGCGTGGCGCCGTCCTTGCCCACGATCCAGTAGCGGCCCAGTTGCAGGTCCACCAGATCGCCTTCTTCCAGGTACACGATCTGGTCCGTCACCCCGGCCAGGGCCATCGCGTCGCTGGCCAGGAAGTGTTCTGAGGCAGCGGCGGTGGCCACATCCTTGCCCACGCCCAGGATCAGTGGCGAGCCCGCACGCGCGCCCACCACGCGGTGGGGCTCGTCCTTGTGGATCACGGCGATGGCGTAGGCGCCGTGCAGCTCGGCCACGGTGGTCTGCACAGCCTCGAACAGGTCACCGTTGTAGTGGCTGTCCACCAGGTGCGCGATGACTTCGGTGTCAGTTTGGCTGGCAAACACATAGCCGCGCGCCTGCAACGCGCGGCGCAGTTCTTCGTGGTTCTCGATGATGCCGTTGTGCACCAGGGCCACGCGACCGGGCTTGGCCGCGTCGCTTCCCTCGTTGTGGCCTGGCGTGCCCGCTGCATCGCCCGTGCCGTGGCTGAAATGCGGGTGCGCGTTGTGCACTGCGGGCGCGCCATGCGTGGCCCAGCGCGTGTGGGCAATGCCCGTGGCGCCGTCCAGGTGCTCGGTTGTCACCTGCTCCAGCAACTCGGCCACACGGGCAGTGCTGCGTGCGCGCTGGAGCCCGGCAGTGCGTGTGGCATCGAGGCTGGACGCATGCACGGCCACGCCGCAGGAGTCGTAGCCGCGGTACTCCAGCCGCTGCAGGCCTTGGACAAGGATAGGAACGATGTTGCGCGTGGAGACTGCGCCGACGATGCCGCACATGGTGTTTGCCTCAAACAAATGGAATGGACGCGATGGTAGGCAGCCGGCGCAATAATTTGCGATTGAAATTTCAGACAATTTGAACTTTAATTTCATGTATTCAGCCCAATGAAATCTGAATTCAAATTCGATTCAAATATGGAATCAATCACGCTGGATACGGTGGATTTGCAGTTGCTCAACCTGCTGCAAACCGACGCCGCCCAAAGCAACCTCGCGCTGGCAGAACAAGTGCATGTCTCGCCACCCACCTGCCTGCGCCGCGTGAAGCGGCTGCAGGACGCAGGCCTGATCGAGCGCCAGGTGGCCGTTTTGCAGCCCGATCGGCTGGCCGCCTTGCAAGGGCACGGGCTGGCCTGCATCGTGGAGGTGTCGCTGGACCGCCAGGGTGAAGACCTGCTCGATGCCTTTGAACAACGCGCCGTGGCCGACGAAGCCGTGCAGCAGTGCTGGCGCGTGTCCCCGGGACCAGACTTTGTGCTGGTGGTGCACACGCGCGATATGCCGGGTTACCTGGCGCTGACCCAACGGCTTTTTTCCAGCGACACCAACGTGCGCAACGTAAAGGCCTTCTTTGCCACCAAGCGGGCAAAATTTGATACAAAAGTGCCTCTAGCGCTTACCTAGCAAGCGTCAGCAGCTATCTTTTTTGATGCCTAGGCATTCACAGGCTGGCAAGGGCGGTCGGCCATGGCAGGCGGCCCAGAGCCCTTTCACAGCGCGCGAGCCCCGAAACAGACGCCCAAGGCACGGCCATTTGATGCTGGCATCCTGAGGCCTGCACGGGTAAGCTCCCCCGACGCCGCCCTGCTCTTTTCTCCAGCCTTTACCACCGAGGGCGTCCCCCTGAGGCGCTCCAGCGTTTTTCTCCCCCCTCTTCCACGCATGCCCACCCGCCGCCGCCAGATGCCCCGACGGATCTACCCCCTGCGCATACTGGGCATGGGGCTGGGGGGCATGGTGGCGGGCGTGGTGCTGTGGGAGCGGCAGGCATCGCTGTTTGCGTGGATGGTGATGGCGCTGCCCGCCTTCGTGTGGCCCCATGTGGCCTACCTGATCACCCGGCGCAGCAAGGACCCCTACCGCGCGGAAGCACGCAACCTGCTCATCGACTCGGCCATGGCCGCCAGCTTCGTGCCGCTGATGCACTTCAATTTGCTGCCCAGCGTGCTGCTGATCACGCTGACCATGGTGGACAAGATCACCACGGGCATTCGCCAGCTTTGGGCACGCTCCATTCCCGCCATGCTGGCAGGTGGGCTGGTTGGTGTGGCGGTGGCGGGCTTTCACTGGTCGCCCGATACGTCCATGCGCGTCATCGTGGCCTGCCTGCCGGTCATGGTGCTGCACACGCTGTCTGTCAGCGTGGTCAGCTACCAGCTCATTCGCAAGACGGCGCTGCAGAACCAGCAACTCGATGAAATGCGGCGCGTGGATGCACTGACGGGCCTGTTCGGCCGCGGCCACTGGCAGGAGCAGGCCGAGGCCGCGCTGCGCCGCCACCACACCACCAGCGAGCCCGCCTGCATGCTGCTGCTGGACATCGACCACTTCAAGGAAATCAACGACGAACATGGCCACACCGTGGGCGATGAGGTGATCCGCGCACTGGCACACGTGGTGCGTGGAAACGTGCGCGCTGGCGATTGCGCAGGCCGCTACGGCGGCGACGAGTTCGCCATCATCCTGCCCGGCATGCAGCCCAAGGATGCGCTGGCGATTGCCCACCGCATTCGCGAGCAGACCGAAGGTGTGCGACTGCGCAGCCTGCCGAGCCTACGCATCACCAGCAGCATCGGCGTGGCTCCGGCCGACCACCGCCACAGCAGCCTGAGGGCCTGGATCGACGCGGCGGACAAGGCGCTGTACACGGCCAAGAACGGCGGGCGCAACCGCGTGGCGGGGCACCTGGAGAGCGAATTGGCGCCAGCGGTGTAGCCGGTGCGATTTGGCAAAAGGCGCCGGGACTACTTTCCGTGTGTGCCTTCTGGCGGCGGCGCGGGCCACACCACCCGCACCGTGCAGCCGGCGCCCGGCACCGCTGTCGCACTGAGCTGTGCCCCATGGCGCTGTGCGATGGCGCGGCACACAGCCAGCCCCGTGCCCACCCCCGCAAAATCGGCCTCGCGGTGCAGCCTCTGAAACACGCCGAACAAGCCTGAAGCCCGCGCCGAGTCAAACCCCACGCCGTTGTCCTGCACCACAAAGCCGCAGTAGTCCGCAGGGGCTGATGGATCGGCCAGCACGGCAATGCGCGCTTTCTCCACAGGCTGCGTGAACTTGAGGGCATTGCCCAGCAACTGCGCCAGCAGCTCCTGCAGCAAAGCGGGGTCGGCATGCAGCGTCGGCAAGTCGGGGGCCAGTTGCCACTCCACGTTGCGGCCCGCCTCGTTGGAGGCCAGCGCAGCGCGGGCATGTGCAACGGCATGCGCCAGAGACACCGGCCCAGCGTGCAGTGGCGCACGGCCCACGCGCACCAGGGTTTGCAGGCCGTCGATCATCAGGCCCATGCGGCGGGCCGACTGGTCCATGGTGGCCAGAAACCCCAGCGCCTCCTGCACCTCGGCGCCCTGCGCCACTGCGGGCGGCAAATCACCCAGCACCTCGCGCACCAGCGTGCCGTACGAGGTCACGTGCCGCAGCGGCGCGCGCAGGTCGTGCGAGACGGCGCGCAGAAACTCCTCCTGCGCGGCCGCCATGTCGGCCATCTGCTGGCGGCAACGCGCCAGTTCGGCGCGCAGCTGCGCAGCCTCCCCGGAAGGGCCTGCAAAGTGCGCAGAAGAATCGGGCGCCGCCATGGTCAAAGCCTCACGGGGCCTTGGGCAACTTGGCAGGCCTCTGCCAGTTTTCCTTGGTGATCTGCTTGCCGCGCGCCACGCTCAGCGCGCCGGGGGGCGCGTTCTTGGTCAGCGTGCTGCCGCCACCCACGGTGCCGCCCGCGCCGATGTTGATGGGCGCCACCAGCACGCAGTTGCTGCCGATGTGCACGTCGGCCTCGATCACCGTGCGGTGCTTGTTCGCGCCGTCGTAGTTGGCGGTGATGCTGCCTGCGCCATAGTTCACGCGCTCGCCCACCGTGGCGTCACCCAGGTAGGCCAGGTGGTTGGCCTTGGCGCCATCGGCCAGCGTGGAGTTCTTCACTTCCACAAAGTTGCCGATGTGCACCTCGCGGCCCAGCTGCGCGCCGGGGCGCAGGCGGGCAAACGGGCCGATCAATGCGCCCTCACCCACCGTGGCGCCCAGCTTTTCACCGTCAATGTGGGTGTAGGGGTGGATCACCGCGCCCGCTGCGATGCGCGCGTTGGCAATGCAGCAATTCGCGCCAATGCTCACGCCCTCGCCCAGCTCCACGCGGCCGGTGAAGACGCAGTTCACGTCGATATCCACGTCCTGCGCGCACACCAGTTCGCCACGCACACCGGTGCGGGTGTCGTCGCGCACATCGAAGCGGGCCGGGTCGGCCAGGCGCACACCCTGCTCCATCAAGGCGCGGGCCTGGCGCAGCTGGTGGGCT
>JBCNOJ010000061.1:0-15803 GCA_039593925.1 Acidovorax sp. | reverse complement strand
TGAACGGCATCAGTGGGCGGCCGCCGCGCAGGCAGGCCGGTGACATGGCCCCTGCCGCAACATCAAAGTGGCAGGCGCCCGGGCCTGCCCCACCACGGACCAAGCCCCGGTTGCACTGTGCACGCGCCGCTTTGCTGGCAAAGGCGCGATGAAAGGGGCAGTTGATGGCCTTTTTGCTGTGCCGATGCGAAACCGAAGCGCCCAGGGATGCTCTGCACGAATCAGGGCGCCGTGGCCCCAGGCACGTAGGCGTCGATGACCGGCGGCTCGCTGCTGCCCGCTGCGGTGCGGGCCAGCTTGAACCAGGTCCAGGTCTCCACATCGGCCGCGTCGTAGCTGCCGTAGGACTGCCCGCCCCACGAAAAGTACGAGCCCTTGTTGCCCGTGGTGATCGTGCGCTTGCCCACGGCCAGGCCGCCGTCTTTGAGCAGCGCCAGCCGGAACCCCTGCAGCACGCCAGAGCTTCCGGGCTCTTTGCCCGACGGCGCGGTCTGCGGAGCCAGGTCGAGCATGCCGGAACTGCAGCGGGCCTGTGCGCCGCTGTAGGTGACCAGACTCCACTGCCGGGTGAGCGAGGAGCGCACGTTGCGCGCACGGTTGATGGTGCGGGCGCGCAGCGTGGTTTCGCCGCGCTGCTGCTGCACCCAGACCTGCATCTCGGCCGAGCCGGCATAAAACGGCAGGCTGCCACGCACACCCGAAGGCTGGACCGGGGGCCAGGCGTAAACCCCCTGCAGAGACGGGCAGCCGAACCAGCTGCTCTGCACCGGGCCGAATGCCGCAGGGGGCTTGGGCGACCCCTGCACATCGGGCCCGCAGGCCGTGAGGGCCAGGCAACACAGGGCCAACGTTGCGGCCCCGCCGATGCGCCGCACGCGCCGTTGCGGGGTGCGCAGGGCGCTGTGCGATGGCAAGGGTGCGGCAGGTGTCATGGTGTCTGGGCGGTGATGCAGCCCGATTGTCGGGCTGAACACGACGCCTGCAGATGCTGCAATTTTGATAGCTAGTTGCGCATACCCAGCCTGCGCTAGAGCCTCAAAAGGCTTTAAAAGACTGTGCTAAGGGTGCGCTGGCCCCGCCCGCAAGCGGGCCAGCGCCTCGGGCACATCGCGCCACGCCGGGCGGCCGGGGGCGTAACGCTGGCGCATGTAACCCGCCAGCTCGGTGATCTGCGCGTCGCTGAGCGCGTGGCCAAAGCCGGGCATGAATCCGATGTCCCGCGCGGCGGGCTCGCGGATGCCGTGCACGATGACCTGCAGCAGGTTGTCGGGCCGGTCGCTGTGCAGGTTGCTGCTGAGCGCCAGGGGCACGTTCACGCCCAGCAGCTTGGGGCCGTCGCCGTCGTGGTGGCAGGCGGCGCAGGCGCCGTCGAACAGGCGCTGGGCCTGGCCGGGCTGCGGGGCCAGCGCGGCGGCCTGGGCCACGGCGGTTTGGGCGCGCTGCTGCGGATCAGACACAGGCAGTGTGGCTGGCTGGGTAGCCGCTTCCGCATCGGTGAACGAGGCCAGGTAACTCGCCATGGCGCGGATGTCGTCGTCGGGCAAGTGGGCCAGCTCGCGTACCACGGGCGCCATGGGGCCGGAGGCGCTGCCGTGCTGCGGGCTGTGGCCGTGGCGCAGGTAGCCATACAGCGCATCGGCTGTCCAAGGCACGGGCGCTTTCGACAGGCCGGTGAGCGCAGGCGCCTCCCAGCCATCGACCATGGCGCCCGAGAGGAACGCAGCCCCACCCAACTCGGCCCCCAGCGCATTGCGCGGCGTGTGGCAGGCGCCGCAGTGGCCCACGCCCTGCACCAGGTAGGCGCCCCGGTTCCATTCGGGAGGCCGTGACGGGTCCGGCTTGAACGGCGTGGCGTCGTGGAACAGCGCGTTCCAGCCCGCCATGAGGGGGCGCACGCTGAACGGGAAGGCCAGCTCGGTCTTCGGCACCTCGGCCCGCACCGCGGGCTGCGCCATGAGGTAGGCGTACAGCGCCGTGAGGTCGTCGTCGCTCATCTTGGCGAACGCGGTGTAGGGGAACGCGGGGTACAGGTGCCTGCCGTCGCGCGAGATGCCTTCGCGCATGGCGCGCTGGAAGGCGCTGAAGGACCACTGGCCGATGCCGGTCTCGGCGTCGGGCGTGAGGTTGGTGGTGTAGACCTTGCCGAAGGGCGTTTCCATGGCGCGGCCGCCCGTGTTGGGCGTGCCGCCCGGGGCGGTGTGGCACACCGCGCAGTCGCCCGCAGCGGCCAGCAGGCGGCCGCGTTCGATGGTGGCGGCGTTGTAGACCGACGCACCCGCCGTCTGCACCACGGGCGCGATGGAGGGGCGCCAGCCCAGCAGCGCGGCGCCCATGGCGATGCCACCAGCGGCCAGGGCCAAGGCGCGCGCCCAGGGGCTGCGTTTTGCGGGCCACGTGGCGCTGGCGGGCACGGTAGGCGCGGGCAGCTCCAGCGTGGGCAATACCTCGGCCTGCTCAGTGCGTGCGGTGCTGCCTGCAGTCGCCTCGCCTGCGTCACCGGGCAAGGGGTTGAGCCCGGCACGCACCACCTCGGGCGTGAACGGGGGCGCACGGAAGCGCACGCCGGTCGCATCAAAAATCGCGTTGGCAATGGCCGCTGTGCCCGGCACAGACGACGACTCCCCCGAGCCCAGCGGCGCCTCGTCCTGCCGGGGCATGTGCATGACCTCGATGACCGGCACTTCGCGGAAGCTCAGGATGGGGTAGCTGCCCCATTCGCGGTTGTCCACGGCCTGCTTCACGGGCTCGAACGTCACCTGCTCCTTGAGCGCGCGGCTGGTGGTCTGCAGCACGTTGCCGTGCACCTGCTGCTCCACCCCGACGGGGTTGACCATCAGGCCCGCGTCGTGCCCCACGACCACGCGGCGCACATGCACCTCGCCGGTCTTTTTGTTGACCTCCACATCGGCCACCCAGGCCGCCCAGGCGGCGCCAAAGCCGGGCCATTTGCTGTGGATGTAGCGGGCGTAGGCAAAGCCCTGGCCTTGGACCCATTCACCTTTGTTGTCTCCCTCCAACGGGCGCTGCTGCGGGCCGGTGCGGCGAATCCAGCCCGCCTTTTCGGCCGTGGCCTGCACCAGCTCGGCGGCGCGCGGGTCGTTCAGCAGTTGCAGGCGAAACTGCACCGGGTCCACACCCGCCGCCGTGGCCAGTTCGTCCACGTACGACTCGTGCGCAAACGAGTTGGGCAGCGCCGACACGCCGCGCAGCCACGACGCGCGCACGATGGGCGGCATGTCGTTGACGGCCACGCGCAGGTTGTCGTACTGGTAGGGCGGGCGCGCGGTGCGGTCGCCCATCTCGTAGGCCTGGGCCACGGGCTCGATGGTGCGGGTAAGCAGCAGGGCCAGCGTGGGCGCGCCGTTGGAGGGGTAGGACGTTTCAAAGTCGTACGCCGCCACGGTGCCGTCGGCCTTGAGCCCGCCGCGCACCTGCATGAGCTGCGCCGTGCCCTTGGGCTCCCACAAATGCTCTTGCTCGCGCGTGAGCTGCACGCGCACCGGGGCGCCCACCGCGCGCGAAAGCAGTGCGGCATCGGCGGCCACGTCGTCGGCGCCGTTGCGGCCATAGCAGCCTGCGGCCTCCATGCGGATGAGGTCGATGTCCACATCGGGCAGGCCCATGAGGCGGGCCAGGTCGGCGCGCAGCACATGGGGGTTTTGCGTGCCTGCCCACACGGTCATGCGCGGGCGGCCGGTGCTGTCATCACTGCGCCATTCGGCCACCGCGCAGGACGGACCGATGGAGCCGTGCATCTGGTACGGCCACACATAGGTGCGTGGCATGGGCTGGTCGGCTGCGGCCAGGGCTGCGTCCACGTCGCCTTCATCCACCAGGCGGCGCTGCGTGGCGGGGTTGGCGCGGATGGCCTGCTCCAGCGCCTCGGCGCTGTCCTGGCGCGGAAAGCCGGGCCAGTCCTTCCAGCGCAATTTCAGCTCGCGCAGCGCCTGCTCGGCCTGCTCCTCGCGCTCGGCCACGATGCCCACAAAGTCGCGGATCACCACCACGGCGCGGATGCCGGGGATGTGCGCGATGGACTGCTGGTCTACCGATTCGAGCGTGTTGCCGATGAAGTCGCCATGGTCCGCCCCCGCATACGGCGGGCGCACCACGCGGCCGTGCAGCATGCCGGGCACGCGCATGTCGTGCACAAACACCAGCTCGCCGCTGACCTTGGCCGGGATGTCCACGCGCGGCACGGACTGGCCGACCACGGTGTAGTCGGCGGCGGCCTTGGTGGGCGTGGCGTCCATCAGCTCCAACGTGTTGTGCGTGCCCGCCAGCAGCGCGCCGTAGGCCACGTGGCGCGACGGATCTGCTGCGACCTGCACCACACCGGCACGCACCTGCAATCGATCCACCGGCACGCCCAGCCGCTCTGCGGCCTTGGCCACCAGCCAGTGGCGCGCCTGCGCGGCAGCGGTGCGCAGGGGCTTGGCGTGGATCTGGATGGATGCGCTTGCGATGGTGGCACCCTGGTTGGGCGCGCGGGTGGTGTCGCCCAGCACCATGTTCACCTGCGCCAGCGGCACGTCCAGTTCTTCGGCCACGATCTGCGCGAGGGCCGTGCGGATGCCGGTGCCCAGGTCCACATGGCCGTTGAGTGCGGTCACGCTGCCGTCGTTCCACACGGCAATCAAGATCTCCACACCCTCGGCCGGGTTGCCTGCCACCAACGCGGGCTGGCCCTTGACGGGTGGCGGTGCGGGCGGTGGGTTGCGCACCACCAGCAGCACGCCCTGGGCGGCATGGAAGTCGGCGCGGGTGAGCGGGCTGTGGGCGCGCAGGGGTGCGGCGTTGGCAGGTGTGGCGCTCATGCCTGGGCCTCGCGTATCAGCACCGCCGCACGCAGCACGGCGCGGATGATTTCGACATGCGTGCCGCAACGGCACAGGTTGCCCGACAGCTCGCGGCGCACTGCCGCTTCGTCGGGGTCTGGATTGCGCTCCAATAAGGCCACGGCCATCATCACCATGCCGTTGAGGCAATAGCCGCATTGCGCGGCTTGTTCATCCACAAAAGCCTGCTGCACCGGGTGAAGCCCATGGCTGCGGCCATCGCAGCGCGCGGGCAGCCCCTCTAGCGTGGTCACCTCGCGGCCTGCCACGCCCTGCGCCGGGATCACGCAAGCCCGCGCGGCAATGCCATCCACCAGCACCGTGCAGGCACCGCACTGCCCCAGGCCGCAGCCGTATTTGGGGCCGTTGAGAGCGAGGTCATTGCGCAGCACATGCAGCAGCGTGGCGCTGGCAGGTGCTTGCAATGGCAACGGGCAAGGCTGGCCATTGACGACCATGGTGTGGGGCAAGGCGGGTGCGTGCATGTCTCTTTTTCAGGTGCCTTCAGCGCTTCAGGCTGCCAGAGCGCGTGTACATCTCCAGGTCCACAAAATTGGAACCGTTGTGGTTGTTCGGGCCGTATTGCAGCGGGAAGTCGCCGATCTTGGTGGTGCCCATCTCTTCCATGGCCTTGATGAAGCCTTCGCGCGTGAGGTTGCGGCCAGCGCGCTTGAGGCCTTCCACGAACACGCGCGCAGCAATGTAGCCTTCGAGCATGGTGTAGCTGTCGATCTTTTCGCCGGCCTCGGTGCGGTCCCTGCGGTAGTCGGCCACGATGGGCATGCGGCTGGCCTGGGGTGACGGCACGATGCTGGCCGTGACCAGGCCTTCGATCCCGCCGTTCAGACGCTGCGCGGAGCCCGGCGCGTCGGTGATGCCCACCGAGATGGTGTACAGCGGCGACGCGGCGCCCGCCGCCCGGTAGTCGCGCAGGAACACCTCCACCATCTTGCCCGCCATGATCATCACCACCGCGCCCGGCTGGGCCTTGGTGAGCTGCGCGACCTGGGGCTTGGCGTCGGTGGCGGCGATCTCCATGGGCACGGAATCGACCACTTTGACCTTCAGGCCCTGCGCGATCTGCAGGCAGGTTTCGAGGTTGGATTTGCCGAACGCGCTGTTCTGGTAGATCACAGCAATGTTGTTGATGCCCAGCGTGGCGAGGTGCCCCACGATCTTGCGCAGCTCGGTTTCGTAGCTGGCGCGCACGTGGAACAGGTGGCGGTTGTGCGTGGTGCGGAAGGACGTGGTGCCCACCAGCGGCGCGAACATGGGCACGCCCGCTTTCTCGGCCAGGGGCATGGCGGCGATGAGGTTGCCGGTGGCCACGTAGCCGATCAGGGCGAAGACCTTGTCTTCGTCAATGAGCTTGGCGGTGTTCTCGGCGGTCTTCTTGGGCTCGTAGGCGTCGTCGTGCGACACCAACTCCAGCGTGCGCCCGTTCACGCCGCCGGTCTTGTTGACCTTGTCGAACGCCAGCGCAATGCCGGCCTTGTAGTCCACCCCGAAATCCTTGGCCGGGCCGGTGAACACGGCCGACTGGCCTACCTTGATGCGGGTGTCTGTCACCCCGGTCTCTGCGGCTGCCGGGCCTGCGGCACCCAGAGCAGCGGCAGCCAGGGTTGTCAACACCACACGGCGGTCGATGCCCCCCTCCTCCATCCCACGACATTTCATGAAACGCTCCTTACATCAAGTGTGCAAGTTTCCCTGCAAGCGGAGCGGCAGCGCAACCATTTCTGCGGGGTGTTGTGAATCCGTCATACCCCGGCGCCGACGCACCGGGGCGGTGCGCCGTCAGGCGACTTCGATATCGCTGGACTGGATGCGTTTGACGCCCTTGGCCTTCATGTTTTTCCAGGCTGCATCGAGCGGCCCGTTGAGGTCGATGGCGCGGGTGGCGTCTTCGACCACATAGGTCTCGAAACCCATGCGTTTGGCGTCGAGCGCCGTCCACGCCACGCAGAAGTCGGTGGCGAGGCCCGTGACGAACACGGTCTTTATGCCGCGTTGCTTGAGGTAGCCCGCCAGGCCGGTGGAGGTCTTGCGGTCGGCCTCTTCAAAGGCCGAGTAGCTGTCGACATGCTGGTGAAAGCCCTTGCGCAGGATCACCTGGGCCTTTGGCACCTTGAGGTCTTTGTGCAGGGCGGCATCGTCGGTACCCTGCACGCAATGGTCCGGCCACAACACCTGCTGGCCATAACTGAGCTTGGTGGTTTCAAACGGCTTCTTGCCTGCATGGGTGCTGGCAAAGGAGGCGTGGCCCTGGGTGTGCCAGTCCTGTGTGACCACCACGTTTTCAAACGCTGTGGCAATGCGGTTGATGACGGGCACTACCTCATCCCCCTTGGCAACGGGCAGCGTGCCTCCAGGGACAAAACAGTTCTGCACATCGACCACGATGAGCGCCGCTCGCTCACCCGGTTTGATCTTGCCTGCCGCCCAGCTGGCGGGGAAGCTGGCGCCGGCCACGGTGAGCGCGGCCGATTGAAGAAGAAAGCGACGACGTTGCGCAGTTTGCATGGTGAACACTCCGGTTGGGAACGCACTGACACATCGGCCACGGCCCGGTAAGGCCAGGGCCGGGGAACTTCTGCTTCACACGCTCAGGTAGGCGCGCCGCACCTCGTCGTTGGCGGCCAGCTCGGCCATGCTGGCGTGGTAGCGGATCTGGCCCTTTTCAAGCACATAGGCGCGGTCGGAGACCAGCTCGGCAAAGTGCATGTTCTGCTCGGACAGCAAAATGCTCACGCCCTGCTCCTTGAGCTCCAGAATCATGTGCGCCATCTGCTCCACGATGACGGGAGCCACACCTTCGGAGGGTTCGTCCAGCAGCACCAGATACGGGTTGCCCATGAGCGTGCGGGCCACCGTGAGCATCTGCTGCTCGCCGCCACTCATGCGGCCGCCGGGGCGCAGGGGCATCTCGCCCAGGTTGGGGAAGAGCTTGAAGAGGCGCTCAGGCGTCCACACTGGGGCGGCCGTGCCGTCGGGCCAGATGCGGGCGGGCTGGCGGCCCACTTCGAGGTTTTCCATCACCGTGAGGTCGGTGAACACACGGCGGTCTTCGGGCACAAAGCCCAAGCCCAGGCGCGCCGCGTCGTGCGGGTCGCTCTTGGACAGATCTTTGCCCATGAACTGGATGCTGCCCTTGCGCTTGGACAGCATGCCCATCAGCGTCTTGAGCGTGGTGGACTTGCCTGCGCCGTTGCGGCCCATCAGGGCCACCACTTCACCCCGGCGCACCTCCAGGTCCACGTCGTACAGGATCTGCGCGGCACCGTACCAGGCCTGCAGCCCTTTGGCTTGCAGCAACACGTCCTTGGGTTCTGTCATCGTCGTCATGCCGTGGTCTCCGCAGCTGCTGCAGTTTTCTTTTCAAACGTCTTGCCCGTGCCGAAGTAGACCTCCTGCACCTTGGGGTGGTCGCGCAGCTCCAGCGGCTTGCCTTCGGCGATCAGCCGCCCGCGCGCCAGCACGATCATGCGGTCGGCATAGGCAAAAACCACGTCCATGCTGTGCTCGGTGAACAGCACCGCCATGTTGCGGTCGATCACCAGTTGCTTCGTGAGTGCCATGAGCTCGTTGCGCTCCTTGGGCGCCATGCCGGCGGTGGGCTCGTCCATCAGCAGCAGCTTGGGGGAATTGGCCATGGCAATGGCCAGCTCCACGCGCTTCACATCGCCATACGCCAGCACGCTACAGGGGCGGTCGGCCTGGGATTTCATGCCCACCTGGTCGAGCAGGGCCAGCGCCTCGTCGCGCTTGTGGTCGGCCGCCTTGCGCCACATCGCAAACAGGCGGCTGTCGTTGGAGATCAGCGCCATCTGCACGTTCTCCACCACCGTGAGCGACGCGAAGGTTTCGGCGATCTGGAACGTGCGCCCGACGCCCATGCGCCAGATGTCGCGCGGCTTGCGGCCCACCAGCTCCTGCCCGTTGAGCTGGATGGAACCCGCATCGGCAGGCAGCTGCCCGTTGACCATGTTGAAGGTGGTGGACTTGCCCGCGCCGTTGGGGCCGATGAGCGCCAGCAGCTCGCCAGCGGCCAGTTCGAAGTGAATGCCATCCACCGCCTTCACCCCACCAAAGGATTTGCCCAGGCCAGAGACTTTGAGCAGGCTCATGCCAAACCCTCCTTCGTGTTCTTTGCTTCGCGCTTGTTGTCGAAAATTTGCTTGATGCCGCCTGCAATGCCCTGGGGAAACAGCAGCACCAGAATCAGGATGATGGCGCCCAGCATGGCGCGCCAGTAGTCGGTGTTGCGCGCCACGGTGTCGTGCAGCCAGGTGAAGGTGACCGCGCCTACCACGGGGCCTGCCAACGTCTGGATGCCGCCCAGCAGCACCATGACGAGGCCATCGACCGAGCGGCCCACATGCAGCGTCTCGGGCGAGATGCTGCCTTTGGAGAACGCGAACAGCGCGCCGCCCAGGCCCGCAAACAGACCGGCGATGACGAACGCCGTCCACTGCATGCGCTTGACATCAATGCCAATGGCATCGGCGCGCAGCACCGAGTCGCGCCCTGCACGCAGCGCATAGCCAAACGGCGAGAACAAAACGCGTCGCAGCAGCAGCACACCGCCCACCACAAGGGCCAGCGTGAGGTAGTAGTAGTTGCGCTTGTCCGACAGCCACTCTGCCGGCCACACGCCCGTGAGGCCGTTGCTGCCGCCCGTGAAGCCGTCCCACTGGTAGCAAATGGCCCAGGTGATCTGCGCGAAGGCCAGTGTCAGCATGGCCAGGTAA
The DNA here is from genome assembly GCA_039593925.1 of Acidovorax sp. Taxonomy (GTDB): domain Bacteria; phylum Pseudomonadota; class Gammaproteobacteria; order Burkholderiales; family Burkholderiaceae_C; genus Acidovorax. The sequence continues at coordinate 6,214 of JBCNOJ010000061.1, read as the reverse complement.
ACGCCCGACAGCCGTACGCAGAACCAGCCATAGAGCAGCGCCCCCGCAGCCGCCGCCAGCGGCGCCAGCACCAAGGCCACTTCCATGGGGATGCCAGCCGAGCGCACGAGCAATGCAGCGGCATAGGCCCCCAGCCCGAAGTACGCGGCATGGCCAAATGAATGCATGCCGGCCGGGCCCATGATGAAGTGCAGGCTGGCCGCGAACAAGGCGGCAACCATCAGGTCAATCATCAACACTGTGATGTAGGGGGATCCGGCGGTGAGCATCGGCAGCAGCACCAGCACGGCCACCAGCGCAATGCCGCCCATTTTGAAGGCCCTGCCAGGCGCGCGCAGAGGTGCTTCGGGCAACCCGGTGTTGCGGCTGACGCCCTGCGGCTTGCCCATCAGACCCCAAGGGCGCACCACCAGCACCGCAGCCATGACCAGGAACTCGACCACGAGCGTGAGCTTGGAGAACGAAACGCTGTAGCCGAAGATTTCGACCACACCGAGCCAGATGCACACCGCCTTGATTTCGGCAATGAGCAAGGCAGCCACATAGGCGCCCGGAATGGAGCCCATGCCACCCACCACCACCACTACAAACGCGGCACCAATGGTGTTGAGGTCCATTTCGAGCGTGGCGGGCTCCCGCGGCAACTGCAGTGCGCCGCCCAGGCCCGCCAGCATTGCACCCAGTGCAAATACTGCGGTGAACAGCCAGGCCTGGTTGACACCCAGCGCGCTCACCATCTCGCGGTCCTGCGTGGCGGCTCGCACCAAGGTGCCAAACCGGGTGCGGGTGAGCAGGAGCCAAACCAGTCCCAGCACGACAGGCCCCACGACAATGAGGAACAAATCGTACGCGGGGAACTGGCGCCCCAGTATTTCAACCGCTCCCCGCAAACCCGGCGCGCGCGGACCCAGCAGTTCATCAGGGCCCCACAACCAGAGCACCGCATCCTTGATGACCAACACCAGCGCGAAGGTGGCCAACAGTTGAAACAGCTCAGGGGCCTTGTAGATGCGCCGCAGCAGGAGCACTTCAATAAGGGCGCCCAGAATGCCCACCGCTACCGCCGCCAGCAGCAGAGCGGGCCAGAAGCCCAGGCTGACGCCGAGCTTTTCGACGAGGGTGTAGGCAACGTAGATGCCCACCATGAAGAACGAGCCATGGGCAAAGTTCACGATACGGGTCACGCCGAAGATCAGCGACAACCCCGCCGCTACAAGAAACAGCGATGAAGCGCCGGCCAGCCCGTTCAGGAGCTGGACCACAAAGCCGGAGAAGCTCATTCAATTCGTCCTCAAACTCGAAGCATCCGAAAGAACGCTTGCGGGGTAAATGCATGGCCCGCGGCATGCCCCACACACCCCGATGCAGGGTGTGCAGAACTCGCTGGCATGTCACTGGGCTGCGCGCAGGCTTTCTCAGTCGGCAGGGCGCATCTTCTTGACTTCTTCGTCGGTGGGCTGGAACTTCGCTCCGTCAAGATAGACGTAGTCCACCATCACGCCCTTGCCACCGTCGTTCTTGGTCTTGCCGACGTAAGCACCCATCGTGGCCTGGTTGTCTTGTGCGCGGTAGCTGATCTTTCCAAAGGGGCTCATGAGCTCAAGGCCCTTGAACGCTGCCACCAGCTTTTCGGTATCGGTGCTGCCCGCCTTGGCTATGCCTGCAGCGATGGAATGAATGGCGCTGTAGCCCACCACCGACCCAAGGCGTGGATAGTCCTTGAACTTGGCCTGGTACGCATCAAGGAAGGTCTTGTGCTCGGGGGTTTTGATGCCATACCACGGGTAGCCCGTGACCACCCAGCCATTGGGCGCTTCGTCTTTCAGGGGGTCTAGGTATTCCGGTTCGCCGGTCAGCACGCTGACCACTTCGCGGTCTTTGAAAAGGCCTCGCGTATTGCCTTCGCGCACGAACCTGGACAGGTCGGCTCCGAACAGTACATTGAAGATGGCATCGGGCTTGGAGTCGGCAAGGGCTTGCACCACGCTGCCCGCATCGACCTTGCCCAGGGGGGTGGCCTGCTCTGCAACGAACTCCACATCGGGCTGCGCGGCCTTCAGCAGTTGTTTGAAGGTGGCTACCGACGACTGGCCATATTCATAGTTGGGGTAGACCAGCGCCCAGCGCTTTTTCTTCATCTTGACCGCCTCGGGAACCAGCATCGCCACCTGCATGTAGGTGGAGGGGCGCAGGCGGTAGGTATAGCGGTTGCCGTTGCTCCAGACGATCTTGTCGGTCAGCGGCTCGGCAGCGAGGTAGAAGAATTTCTTTTGCTTGGCAAAGTCGGTCAGCGCCAAACCGGTGTTGGACAGGAAGGCCCCGGCCAGCACGTCGACCTTTTCACGAGAAACCAGTTCTTCGGCCACGCGCACGGCATCGCCTGGGTTGGCGTTGTCGTCGCGGCTGATGAGTTCCAGCTTCTTGCCGTTGATGCCCCCCTTTGCGTTGATCTCGTCAACCGCCAGTTCCATCCCCTTCTTGTAGGGCTCCAGAAAGGCGGGCTGCGCCTTGTAGCTGTTGATTTCACCGATCTTGATGACGCCCTGGGCATACACAGGGGCCAGCGTGAGAGCCAGCGCTGCAGCGGCCGTGGCGCGCATGAGGTTTCTTCGCATCGTCATGGGGAAACTCCTAAAAGAAAGGTGGGTTGGGAACGGAACAGGTAACGGTGACAACTGTGTGGGATGGTAGTGGGCGCCTTGCAGCTCAGCGCAGCCCGTCCACACCCTGGATGTCGGCAGCTTGAAGGCCGCCGATGCGCGCAAGGGGCCTGCCGCTGTCGGTCACGACAATGGCGACCACGATTTCATGGGCCCGGGGTGCGTCCGCCACCCGCGCTTCCATCGCGTCGAAGTGGCTGCGCACATAGGCGGCATCCTTGTGGCCGAGCGGCACATCGATGGCGGTACCCAGGCCGCCCATCTTCTTGCTGGAAGGGACCAGGGCCGCGCCCTTTTCCACAGCCACACGCAGCGGAGCGCCGAGTTTGGGGTGCAAGATGGCGGCGGCATGCTCCAGCTCGCCCGCTTCGCCGACGATGGCGGCCTTGCCATAGCTGTGTGCCTGACCCGGCTCGATGCCCAGGGCCTGCACGCAGCGCGCACCCAGCAGGGCGCCCAGCTCTTCGCCAATTGCCGTGAGTTCATGCAGGTTCTCGACATAGCGGCCTGCGCATGGGTTTTCGATCACGGCCATGGCAAGCGCCTTTCGCACCGGCGGGTTCACTTCGCGCCCCATTTCCACGCGGACTTCATCTGTCTGCACAATGATCTTGCGGATTTTGGCTGGCATCTGTTGCTCCTTTTTGTTTGTCTTGCTTTGTACGCTGCGCACTAGCGCAGGCCGTTCCATTGGCTGATGTCAGCGGCCTTCAGACCGCCCACTCTCGCGTGAATGCGGGGCCCCGTGGTCATTGCGAGGATGTAGACCACTTCATCGGCCAGCGGCGCACCAGGCACGCGCACTTCCATCGCGTCGAAGTGGCTGCGCACATAGCTGGCGTTGATGTGCGTGAGCGGCACATCAAGCGCTGTGCCCGGCCCCCCCACCTTCTTGGTCGAAGGCACGATGGACAGCGCATTGGCAGGCTGGCCGGTTTTTTCTTCGGGCTTGCCTTGGGTGTACGCATTGCGGTCGCCCTTCCAGCCCAGCAGTTCACGCATCGCGTAGCCACCTGGCACATGCCACAGCGCGCCGTGCTCCAGCTCGCCGGCCGCGCCCACCACTGCACCTTTTCCGTAGGTTTCGATGCGCTCGGCCGGAACAGCCATGGCTTTAAGAAGGTGGCGGGCCATGTCCAGGCCTACATCCTGCAACGCCTCCATCATGGGAAGAATGTCTGCTTCGTACCGGCCCGCATAAGGGTTGGTCAACACTGCGCCCACGGCGCCGCGCAACAGCGGCACGTCGGCCACCGGCCCAAATTCGTGCCGAACTTCTTCAACATGGGTGAAAACGCGTCGTATCTGGATCATTTTGGAATCCTGGCAATTCGTTAAGCAAATACTGAACCAACTTGTGTGGCGCTCGCGGGGATGTGATGCGCACCTCCATCGGCACCGGCAACCCGAACAAGGGGCCCCGACGTGGCGGCATACTGCCCCTGGCACGCCAGCAGGGCAAACCACAGCAGGCCCTCGGCCTGGAGCTCCCTTGCCTTGTGCAAGCCGCGGTGCAGCGCTGTTTGTACTTGAGCGACGGGCAGCGCTGGCACATCCACCGTGACATGCAGCCCACCCAGGTCGCTGTCGTCCCGCACCAGCCAGGCGGGCATGCGGGTGATGCGCGCATCCTGAACATTCACCGCGTTCGCCACGATGGTGGCCGCAGCATCGGCCTGGGCCGCGGTACGGGCCAGCACCGTCACGCTGTCCGCAATGCCCAGCGATTGGCTGCGCCCCCGCCATCCACTGGTGGCCACACCGCGCACCGGCATTTCGCTGTCAATGCAGATCTTTCCGTCCAGCAGCAGACCGCTTCGCAGCAGGGACAGATCGGCCCCGGCAATGTCTGACACCACACCCACATCGACCGACTGACCGTGCGCCAGGTGCAGCGCGATGTCACCACCGTTGTTCACCCACGCGCGATCAATGCCTTCGGTGGCGTAGCAGGCCAGGATTTCTTCGGCCACAGACCCTGCGACAGCCGCCATCGAGGTGATGAAGCCTTTGCGGTATGGCGCACAGGCCTCCCACATGCGCCGCGCTACAACGCCTTGCACGGCGCACTGGCTGCCCACCGGCGCGCGCAGCGCAGGCAACTCGCCAACCAGCTCCTGCAGCACGGTCGTAAAGCGTTCCCATGCCTTTTCATGCGCCTGTACCACGGCTTGGGCATTCCCTTCAGCCCGAATGATCAGGTCGATAGGGCCGTGCTGGAAGTGCCAGCGGCTGTCGGGCAGCCAGTTGCGGCAGGCGTGGGTGGCGTGCATGGGCTATGGCCTTGTCAGCCCAGCAGGGGCGGTTGGCCAAGAGGCCAGACGTTGGCGGAGGGCTGGACCTGCCAGGTCAATGCCTGGGGTGCACCGTCGTTGTGCCAAGCCCCCTGATTCAGTACCTCGCGCAGGCTGCGAATCTGTTCGGCATGTCCGCCCAGCGCAACATAGTCCGCACGGCGCATGCTGAATTCGATGGGTGCGACGATGGCAGGCGTGGGCACGGTGCCAAAGCTGTTGTCGGGCATGCGCAGCACATCGGCCATCACGGTGATACCGCCACCCGGCCACACGTAGGCTGGCGCGCCGCCACAGGTCACGTTGACCAGCGCGTTCTTGATTGAGCGAGTGAGCAGCACCGGGTTTTCGGTCACGCCTGCGCGCAGGCTTCCGCCAGCGCCGCCCAGGAACAGCACCGATGCCATCGAAGGCTCGCAGTTCTCGCCAATGCGGTCCACGGTGCGTTGCACTTCGGCAGGCATCTGCGCCTCGACCGGGTTGAGCTGCTCGTCCAGCACATACCACGAAGCATGTTCGCCGGTGGTGGAAGTCATCAGAAGACGCAGGCCGGGCCAGGCGACATCTGGATCCCAGCCTTCAATGATGGCCAGCGGATCGGCAATGTCGGTGCCGCCCCAACCTGTGCCCGGGTTAGCCACCTGAAAATAGCGGCCCGGCGTGGACTTGCGCCCGCGCATTTGGATGCCCGACGGCTTCATGTCAAGGCAGCGACCAGCCTGGTGCTCGGTCAATACACCTGTGATGTGGTCATCCACCACCACCACCTCATCCACTTGGCCGTAGAACTGGCGCGCAAAGATGCCGATGGCGGCCGAGCCACAACCCACAGGCATGCGCTGCTAGGCCACCCCGTTGACGATGGGCGCGCGGCCCGCCTGAATGATGAGCTGCGAACCACCGTCGATGGTGAATTCCACCGCCTGCTTGTTGCCCAGGGCCTGCATCATTTCGGCGGTGATCCGGCCTTCTTTCTTGGTGCCGCCAGTCAGGTGGTGCACACCGCCCAGCGACAGCATCTGCGAGCCGTACTCCGCGGTGGTCACATGGCCCACCACCTCGCCCTTGCAGCGCACATTGGCCTGCTCGGAGCCCAGAAACCGGTCGGTGTCGATCTTCACCTTGAAGCTGCAGTAGCTGAAGATGCCCTCGGTGACCACCGTCACCATGTCCACGCCCTCGGCCTGGGAGCCAACGATGAACGGCGCTGGCTTGTAATCAGGGTAGGTGGTGGAAGAGCCTACACCCGTCACAAACACC
>JBCNOJ010000060.1:0-15854 GCA_039593925.1 Acidovorax sp. | reverse complement strand
CCTGTTGGAAAGGGAAAGGCGGTTTTTACCGCGAACCGCTCCGGGGTGCGTTGCGCTGCGTCACGCGCTGGGCGGGACGTAGCCCGCCGCGGCGTCTGCGCCGCCACCAAAAAAGTGGTTTTCCATCTGGCGCGCCAAGTACTGGCGGGCGCGCGCATCGGCCAGGTTCAGGCGGTTTTCATTGACCAGCATGGTCTGGTGCTTCAGCCAGCCGGCCCAGGCTTCCTTGCTCACGCTTTCCCAGATGCGCTTGCCCAGCTCGCCGGGGTAGGGCGGAAAGTCGAGGCCTTCAGCTTCCTTGCCGAGCTTGATGCATTGAACGGTGCGTGCCATGGGTTTGATTCCTTGTATGTAGGGTGCGAGCGAAAGCGGTGTCGCTCAGATGATTTGGATATTAAGAACTGAAATCTCAGTAGTTCCAGTTTTGAAGAGGAGCTTCCAGAATGCGTTTCATCGGTGATTGCACCGCAACACATTCATAAAAGAGGCCCTTCCATGAACTTTCGCCGCGACTTTATCAAGTTTCCCTTCGCCGCCGCCCTGGTGGGCAGCTTGGCCCTGACGGCATTGCCGTCGTTTGCGCAGTCGGTGACGCTGCTCAATGTGTCGTACGACCCGACGCGCGAGCTGTATGTGGATTTCAATCAAGCCTTTGCCAAGCACTGGAAGGCCAAGACCGGCCAGGACGTGACCATCAAGCAAAGCCACGGCGGATCGGGCAAGCAGGCGCGCTCCATCATCGACGGGCTGGAGGCCGACGTAGCGACGCTGGCCCTGGCGGGCGACACCGATGCGCTGCACACCAACGGTGGCTGGATTCCAAAAGACTGGCAAAAGCGCCTGCCACACAACAGCTCCCCCTACACCTCCACCATCGTGTTGGTGGTGCGCCAGGGCAACCCAAAGGGCATCAAGGACTGGGACGACCTCGTCAAGCCCGGCATCAGCGTGATCACGCCCAACCCCAAGACCTCGGGCGGCGCGCGCTGGAACTACCTGGCCGCCTGGGAATTTGCCAAGCGCAAGTACGGCGGTGACGCCAAGGCCAAGGAGTTCGTGGCCAAGCTGTATGGCAACGTGCCCGTGCTGGACACCGGCGCGCGCGGCTCCACCATCACTTTCGCCCAGCGCAACCAGGGTGACGTGCTGATCGCCTGGGAGAACGAGGCCTACCTGCTGGAGAAGGAGTTCGGCACCAAGTTCGACGTGGTCGCCCCGTCGATCTCCATCCTGGCCGAACCCGCCGTGACGGTGGTGGACAAGAACGTGGACAAGAAGGGCACCCGCACCGTGGCGGAGGAGTACCTCAAGTACTGGTACACCGAAGAAGGCCAGGACATCGCTGGCAAACATTTCTACCGCCCTGCCGTGTCTGACAAGGCCAAGGCCAAGTACGCCAAGCAGTTCCCCAAGCTGAACCTGTTCACCATCAACGACACCTTCGGTGGCTGGGACAAGGCAGCCAAGGACCACTTTGCGGACAACGCGAGCTTTGACCAGATCTACACCAAGAAGTAAGTCGCCAGCAGGACGCCATCCCCCGCTTTGTGCCGAAGGGCTGCTCGCAGAGCGTGCCCTGGCCGCGCCATGCGCTGCCTGAACGTGAGGGTGATGGGAGAAATTTATAAAAAATCAGGCTCTAGCGCTTATCTGACAAGCGCTAATAGCTATCAAAACAATAGTATTTAAGGAATCCGTCCCATGTCCGCCTTGCTCATCGCCGGCAGCCCTTCCGAGCGCTCCCGCTCCGCCGCGTTGCTGGATGCTGTGGCCCAGCGCCTGCAAGTGCGGGGCGCCCTGGTAGACCGCATCCACATTCGCGATCTCTCGCCCCAGGCCCTGCTGCTGGCCGATTTTGGCCACCCCACCGTGGTGGGCGCCATGGATCAGGTGGCCGACGCCAGTGTGCTGGTGGTGGCTACGCCGGTCTACAAGGCGGCCTACAGCGGCGTGCTCAAGGTGTTTCTGGACTTGCTGCCGCAAACGGCGCTCAAAGGCAAAACGGTGCTGCCGCTGGCCACTGGTGGCAGCCCCCACCACATGCTGGCGCTGGACTATGCGCTGCGCCCCGTGCTGCAGTCGCTGGGCGCCAAAAACATCCTGCCCGGCATCTACGCCACCGATGCCCAGGTCACGCTGTCGCCCGAAGGCGCTTACCACCTGCAGGCCGACATCGCCGCGCGGCTGGACGAAGCGGTCAACGTGCTGGTGACCGAAACCCTGCGGCCTTCACCCGCCCAGGCCACGCGGTTTGCACCGGTGCCTTTCTCGCAGGTGCGATGTAGCGTTTGACCGCAGCCGCGCTGCGCCGGTGCACACGCACCGGTCAACGCGGTGGTTCTCCCCGGTCATTTCCAACTGTTTTCAGTCAGCCGCCCGTGGCCTTGTGCAACGGGCAGGGCGGAGCATTGCCCGCCGCGGACGCAACCCAATTTCACAGGACATCCACCATGAGCACCTATTCCCCATCGTCCGGCGACCGCCGTGACACCGCTGACACGCACGCCGCGAGCCCGTTGCAAGGCCTCAAGGCCTTGCGCAACCTTTTCATTGGCACGCTCGTGTTCACCGCCTTCGTGCTGATCGCAGCGTTTTTGCTGGCCCAGCCGGTGCATGCGCAAAGCAAGGCAAAAGGCGAGTTGCGCATCGGGTACCAAAAGTCGGCCAGCCTGTTCGTGCTGCAAAAAGCGCAGGGCACGCTGGAGAAAAAGCTTGCGCCGCTGGGCTTTGGCGTGAAGTGGGTCGAGTTCCCGGCGGGCCCGCAACTGCTGGAGGGCCTGAATGTGGGTGCCGTGGACGTGGGCTATGTGGGCGAGGCGCCGCCCATCTTCGCGCAGGCCGCTGGTGCCAAGTTCGTCTACTTCGGCTATGACCCCGCCGCGCCGCGTGCCGAGGCGATCCTGGTCACCAAGGATTCACCCATTCAGACCGTGGCCGACCTCAAGGGCAAGAAAGTGGCCCTCAACAAAGGCAGCAACGTGCACTACCTGCTGGTCAAGCAGCTGGAAAAGCACGGTCTGAAGCTCAGCGACATCCAGCCCGTGTACCTGGCGCCGGCCGATGGCCGCGCCGCCTTCGAAAGCAAGAACGTCGATGCCTGGGTGATCTGGGACCCGTTCCAGGCTGCGGCCGAAAAGGCCACCGGCGCCCGCGTGCTGGCCGACGGCACGGGCGGCGTGGTCAACAACTACCAGTACTACCTGGGCGCCCGCGATTTCGTCACCAAGAACCCCAAGGTGCTGGCCGCACTGTTCGAAGACTCCGTGTCGCAGGGCATCTGGCTCAAGAAGAACCTGCGCCAGGCCGCTGAGCTGATCGCACCGCTGCAGGGCCTGCCTGTGGACGTGGTGGAGCTGGCGCTCAAGCGCTACGAATTCAACGTCAAGCCCATCACCGCAGAGGTGGCGGCAGACCAGCAAAAGATCGCCGACACGTTCTTCGAGCTCAAGCTGATTCCCAAGGCCATCCAGGTGAGCGAAGCCGTGGTGCTGACCGCGCAGCCCTGAGTGGCTCACGCACCGCAGCACTACCGACCTGGAACTGTCACACCATGAAATCCGCTTCTGCTTCTATCTCCTCGTCGCGCCGCCTTCTCCTGCAAGGCGCCGCGTCTGCCATCGCGCTGCCGACCTTCGGCGCCCTGGCGCAAGCCACCGGCCCGCGCGAATTCCGCATCGGCCACCAAAAGGGCCTGCTGAGCCTGCTCAAGGGCCGGGGCACGCTGGAAAAGCGCTTGGCACCGCTGGGCGTGTCCATCAAGTGGACCGAGTTCACCGCCGGCCCTGTGCAACTGGAGGCGCTGAACGTGGGCTCCATCGACTTCGGCGACGTGGGCGAGGCGCCCCCCATCTTCGCCCAGGCTGCCGGCGCGCCGCTGGCCTACGTGGCCGCCACCGTGCCCCGGCCCAAGGCTGAAGGCGCGTTGCTGCCCAAGGGCTCGTCCATCCGCTCGGTGGCCGACCTCAAGGGCAAGAAGGTGGCCCTGAACAAGGGCAGCAATGTGCATTACTTCCTCGTCAAGCTGCTCGAAAAACACGGGCTGAAGTACAGCGACGTGAACGTGGTCTTCCTGCCCCCGGCCGATGCGCGCGCAGCCTTCGAGAAAGGCTCCATTGACGCCTGGGTGATCTGGGACCCCTTCCTGGCTTCCGCCGAAAAGACGCTGGATGCCCGCCTGCTGGCCGACGCCACGGGGGTGGTGGGCAACCGCGCGTACTTCTTCTCGTCGCTGCCCTACGCCGACAAGAACGCCGACGTGCTGCGCATCGCCATCGAAGAGATCAACAAGGTCGACATCTGGGCGAAGGTCAACCGCGACCTGCTCGCGGCCGAACTGGCACCGCTGTTTGGCATCCCCAAGCCGGTGCTGGACGTGGTGACTGCGCGCGCCGAATACGGCACCGGGCCCATCACCCCCGAGATCCTGTCCGAGCAGCAAAAGATCGCAGACACCTTCTTCGACCTGAAGCTGATCCCCAAACGCATCCAGGTGCGCGATGTGGCGCGGTCGCCCTGGTAGCCGCTGATTTGAAGGAGCCCTGACATGCCCACCGCTCATGCCCCCACCACCTACAACGCCTACGACGCAGCACGCCGCGTGCTGCGCACCACGGCCAACGCCTGGCGCCTGAAGGCGCCTGCGCGCAGGCCGGTTCGCACCGGTGCCCGCACACGCGCAGGCGCCCATGCACATGCCCTGGCCGTGACGGTGGCCGATGGCATGCGGGGCTGTCCGATGCGGTTGGGTCTTTCGCTGGCGGGCTACGGCCTGGCCTTCGCGTACTGACTGCGACGCTGCTTTTTCATCCCCAGATCCCCCCATCAAGAAATACAACGGTATGAAAATCTTCTGGTTCATCCCCACCCACGGCGACAGCCGTTACCTGGGCACCGCCAAGGGCGGCCGCCAGCTCAGCCTGGAATACCTGCAGCAGGTGGCCGTGGCCGCCGACAGCCTGGGTTACGGAGGCGTGCTCATTCCCACCGGCCGTTCCTGCGAAGACCCGTGGGTCATCGCATCGAGCCTGCTGGCGGTCACCAAAAAGCTCAAATTCCTGGTGGCGGTGCGTCCCGGCCTGCACCAGCCCTCGCTGGCGGCACGCATGGCCGCCACGTTCGACCGGCTCTCGGGCGGGCGCCTGCTCATCAACCTCGTCACGGGCGGTGACCAGGCCGAGCTGGAGGGTGATGGCGTTTTCCTGGACCACGCCACGCGCTATGAACAATCGGCCGAGTTCATCCGCATCTGGCGCGAGATCCTGGCGCGCAGCCACAGCGGCGACTCGTTCGACTACGAAGGCAAGCATCTCAGCGTGAAGGGCGCCAAGCTGCTGTTCCCGCCGCTGCAGCACCCGCACCCGCCTGTGTATTTCGGTGGCTCGTCTGCTGCGGCGCACGACCTGGCTGCCGAGCAGGTCGAGACCTATCTGACCTGGGGCGAGCCGCCCGCCGAAGTGGCCAAGAAGGTGGCGGACGTGCGCGCCCGCGCTGCAAAGCATGGCCGCACGGTCAACTTCGGCATCCGCCTGCACGTCATCGTGCGTGAGACCGAGGCGCAGGCCTGGCAGGCAGCCGAAGAGCTCATCAGCCACGTGGACGACGAGACCGTGGCGCGTGCGCAAGCCGTGTTCGCGCGCATGGATTCCGAAGGCCAGCGCCGCATGGCCCAGTTGCATGCCGGTGGCGTGAAGCGCACACGGGCCGACCTGGAGATCAGCCCCAACCTGTGGGCTGGCGTGGGCTTGGTGCGTGGCGGTGCGGGCACCGCGCTGGTGGGCGACCCGCAGACCGTGGCTGCGCGCATCGAGGAGTACGCCGCGCTGGGCCTGGACACCTTCGTGCTCTCGGGCTACCCGCATCTGGAAGAGGCGTACCGCTTTGCGGAGCTGGTGTTCCCGCTGCTGCCCGTGGGTGTGCGCGAGAAGCTCAGTGGCGGCAATCCGCTAGGCCCGTTTGGCGAAACCGTGGCCAACGACTTCGTGCCGCGCGCCTCGCAAAGCTGACCGCATCGACGAGGAGCGACGCCATGAGCATCCAGTCCATCAACCACGTGCAACTGGCCTTTCCGGCCGGTGCCGAGGCGCCCATCCGGCGCTTCTACGTCAGCCTGCTGGGCCTGCCCGAAGTGCGGCTGAACGCGGGCAAGGCCCTGCGTTTTGTGGCCGGCACGCAGCGCATCGACCTGGTGCCCACCGAGCACTGGCAACCCGCGCCCGCCGTGTCGCACCTGGCCTTTGAGGTGCAAGACCTGCCCGCCCTGCGCCACCGCCTGTTGCAGGCCGAACTTCCCCTGGTGGAAAACCGTGCGCTGCCCGGCTACCTGCGCTTTTACGTCAAGGACCCCGCTGGCAACCAGCTGGAGTTCTTGGAGCCTGACGACGAACTACAGGGAGCCACCCCATGACACAGACCCACACCGTCCGAGAGCTGCAGGTACCGCCCGTGGCCGACTCCGTCGACCTGCCCATTGACGGCCCTGTGCTGCCGTCGCAGCTGTCGCGTTTTCTGGCCAGCGTGGCGCAGCGCCTGCTGCCCTGGGCTGTGCCCGTGGGCCTCATCGTGCTGTGGCAGATCGCCTCGTCGCAAGGCTGGCTCTCCACGCGGGTGCTGCCCGCGCCGCTCGAAGTGATCAAGGCCGCATGGACGCTCACGGCCTCCGGCGAGCTGTGGACGCACGTCAAGGTCAGCGCGGGCCGCGCGCTGGCGGGCCTGGCCATCGGCGGTGGCCTGGGCCTGGTGCTGGGCCTGTTGACCGGCTCGGTCAAAGTGTTCGAGACGCTGCTCGACTCCACCATCCAGATGGTGCGCAACATCCCGGCGCTGGCGCTGATCCCGCTGGTGATCCTGTGGTTCGGCATCGACGAATCGGCCAAGCTGTTTCTCATCAGCGTGTCGGTGTTCTTTCCCATCTACCTGAACACCTTCCACGGCATCCGCAATGTGGACCCGGGCCTGATCGAGATGGGCCGCACCTACGGCCTGGGCCGCTGGCAGCTGTACAAGCAGATCATCCTGCCGGGCGCGCTCTCCAGCATCCTGGTGGGCCTGCGCTTCTCGCTGGGCCTGATGTGGGTGATCCTGATCGTGGCCGAAACCATCTCCGCACAGGCCGGCATCGGCTACCTGACGATGAACGCGCGGGAGTTCCTGCAGACCGACATCGTGCTGGTGGGTATCTTGCTGTACGCGCTGCTGGGCAAGCTGGCCGACCTGTTTGCCAAGGCGCTGGAGCGCTACTGGCTGCGCTGGCATCCGGGCTATCAAGCGCCGTAACCCCGCAGTGCCTTCCTAACCCCCATTCCAAGAATTGCTGACCACCATGACCACCCCTTTCCACATCCATCGGCGCACGGTGCTGAGCGCCATTGCCGCGCTGTCCACCGGCCTGGTGCACGCCCAGGGCAAGCCACAAACGCTGCGCATCGGCCTGCAAAAATCGTCCACGCTCACCACCATCCTGCGCACACGCGGCACACTGGAACAGCTGCTGGCCCCGTTGGGCGTCAAGGTGACCTGGCATGAATTCACCAGCGGCCTGCCGCTGCTCGAAGCGTTGAACCTGGGCAACATCGATGTCAGTGCCGACGTGGCCGACACCGTACCCGTTTTCGCGCAGGCCGCAGGCGCCAACCTCACCTTCGTCGCGCAGGAATCGCCTTCGCCCGCAGCTCAGGCCATCGTGGTGCGCGCCGATTCGCCCATCAAGACGGTGGCCGACCTCAAGGGCAAGAAGATCGGTTTTGCCAAGGCCGCCGGCGTGCATTACCTGCTGATCGCCGCGCTGGAAAAGGCGGGCCTGGCCTTCAAAGACATCGAGCCCGCCTACCTCACCCCGGCCGATGGCCGTGCCGCCTTCGAGCGCGGCGCCATTGACGCCTGGGTGGTGTGGGACCCGTTCCTTGCCGCCGTGCAAAAGCAATCGTCGGTGCGCGTGCTGGCCGACGGGCGGGACCTGGCCTCGTACCAGCGCTATTACCTGGCTGGCACGCCGTACGCCCAGGCGCGGCCCGATGTGCTGCGCGTGTTCTTTGCCGAGCTGCGCAAGGCAGGGCAGTGGGTAAAGCAAAGCCCTGCCGATGCGGCTGCGTTGCTGGCACCCGTGTGGGGGCTGGACGCTGGCGTGATCGAGCTGGCCAACAGCCGCCGCAGCTACGAAGTGCGCCCCGTGGTGCCCACCGCCCTGGCCGAGCAGCAGCGCATTGCAGATGCCTTCTTTGCCGAAAAGCTGCTGCCCAAACGGGTGAACGCGCTGGACGTGCCACTTTTCCAACCCGGAGCCTGATGCCATGACCCAGACCTCCCCCACCACGGCGCAGCAGGGCGTGCGCCTGGAAGTGCGCAGCGTGGACAAGCGCTACGGCGCACGCGCCGTGCTCAAGAAGACCGAGCTCACCATCGAACCCGGCCAGTTCGTCGCCATCGTGGGCCGCAGCGGCTGCGGCAAAAGCACGTTGCTGCGCCTGGTGGCCGGGCTGGAATCCGTCTCGGGCGGCGCCATCCGCCTGGACGGCAAGGACATCACCGGCCTGAGCGGCGACACGCGCATCATGTTCCAGGACTCGCGCCTCTTGCCCTGGAAGCGCGTGGCCGACAACGTGGCGCTGGGCCTGCCGCCCGAGCAGCGCGGTGCGGCCGCAGACGTGCTGGCCCGCGTCGGCCTGGGCGACCGGCTGAACGAGTGGCCCGCACGCCTGTCGGGCGGCCAACGCCAGCGTGTGGCTCTGGCGCGTGCGCTGGTGCACAACCCCCGCCTGCTGCTGCTGGATGAGCCGCTGGGTGCGCTTGACGCGCTGACGCGCATCGAGATGCACCGGCTGATCGAAGGCCTGTGGCAGGCCAGCGGCTTTACCGCGCTGCTCGTCACCCATGACGTGCAGGGGGCCGTGGCGCTGGCCGATCGCGTGATCGTGATCGAAGACGGCCAGATTGCGCTGGACCAGCCTATCGACCTGCCGCGCCCGCGCTCGCAGGGCGACGCGGCGTTTGCCGCCATCGAAAAACGCATCCTGGACCGCGTGCTGCAAAAACCCGACGTGGAGCCCGCCACCGAGCCGCACTGGCCTGGGGTGCCGGCGCACGGGCTGCGTTGGGCGGTGTGAATGAAAGAAGCACCCCCTGAGTCGCTTCGCGCCTTCCCCCTCTCTTTCGGGAGGGGAACGCCACCGGTGGCCTGGCAAAGCCAGTTCCACGGTGGCACTGGCCTGGAGCACGCCAGTTCCGAGCGCAGCGTTCAACGCTGAGTGATCGGGATTTCCTCATTGTTTTCGTCAACGGACTTTTTAGGAGAAACCCATGTCCATCCAAGCCATCAACGTACGCAACCAGTTCAAGGGCAAAGTGCGCGAAATCATTCGCGGCGACGTCGTCTCGGAGGTCGATGTCGAAACCCCCTGGGGCATCGTCACCTCCGTCATCACCACCCGCTCGGTGGACGACCTGGGCCTGGTCGTCGGCTCCGACGTGGTGGCGCTCGTGAAATCCACCGAGGTGTCCATCGCCAAGCTCTAAGGCCGTGTACCTGCGCGCGGTGCTGCTGGGTTGCACACCCCGCATCACCGAGCGCAGCGGCACCACCTTGTGCCTGCCAGCGTGCGGCTGCGTTCGCGCTGCGCACCATGCGGTGCAAATTTGAATAAAAAGTGCCTCTAGCGCTTGTCCAGTAAGCGCTGGTAGCTATGAAAAATGAAGTGATCTGGGCGTGGCGACACTTGCGCTCACTGCGGTCACGCGCATGCAGCGGCGCGCCCATTGCCAACCATCCATGAATTTCCAGCAACTGCGCTCTGTGCGCGAAGCCGTACGGCGCGGCTTCAACCTGACCGAAGTGGCCAACATGCTGCACACCTCGCAGCCCGGTGTCAGCCGCCAGATCCGCGAGCTGGAGGAGGAGCTGGGGGTTGAAATCTTCGTGCGCGCCGGCAAGCGCCTGACGGGCCTCACGCCCCCAGGCGAGGCGCTGCTGCCCACGGTGGAGCGCCTGCTGCTGGAGGCCGACAACCTCAAGCGTGCGGGCCAGGATTTCAGCGACAGCGCGCAGGGGCGCCTTTCGGTGGCGGCCACCCATTCACAGGCCCGCTACGCGCTGCCCCAGGTGGTGCGCGACTTTCGGGCCTTGTTCCCGCAGGTGTCGCTGCACCTGCACCAGGGCTCGCCCCGGCAAGTCGCTGAAATGCTGCTGAGCGGCGAGGCCGACATCGGCGTGGCCACCGAGGCCCTGGCCGGGTACGACAGCCTGGTGACGCTGCCGTGCTACCGCTGGACGCACAGCATCGTCGTGCCGCCCGGCCACCCGCTGCTGAGCCAGCAGACCCCCGTCACGCTGGAGCAACTGGCCGAGCACCCCATCATCACCTACGAGCTGGGCTACACCGGCCGCGCCCACATCGACGAAGCCTTTGCCCGCGAAGGCATCGCCCCCGACATCGTGCTGACCGCCATGGACGCCGACGTCATCAAGACTTACGTGGAACTGGGCATGGGCGTGGGGATCGTCGCCTCCATCGCGGTGGATGAAGAGCGCGACCGCCACCTGCGCCTCATCGACGCCGGGCATCTGTTCGAGGTGAACCTGACCCGCCTGGGCCTGCGCCGCGGCGCGTGGCTGCGCGGTTATGCGTACCAGTTCATCGAGAGTTTTGTGCCCACGCTGAAGCGCGAAGACGTCGAGCGCGCCATGGCACTCGACAGGCAAGCGGACTCAGGGCACCCGGGGGCTGGCACGCCGGGACAGGACTGGTAGCGGGCATCCCCGCAGCCATTGGGTGCAGGGCGCTTCAACGGAATCCGATGGCCAGCGTTGTCCATTTGGTAAACGGTGTTTGTGCTGGGCCGTGTGACCTCGTGCAATGCGGTTCTGGCTACGGTTCTGGTAAGCGATAGGCCTCAATCGGGAAACCGCTCGACATGCACCTCTCCGCGGCGGCCCAGGTACGCCACATGGCGCCCTGCGAGCCACACCGAGTAGCCCACACAGCCCGCGCGCTGCGTGAGCCGCTTGAACTCCGGGTACATGACCTGGCCTTGCTGCGCCCCCCGGATGGCCGCGCGCACTGCGTCCACATCGAAGGCGTCGGCAATGCCTTCAGGGGCGTGCTCAAACAGCATGTCCACCGTGCCGCCATCGGGCAAAAAGTAGGTGGCGCGGCCTGAGCGGTAGTCCACGTGGTACGACTCCACTGGCACCGAGGCCAGCCGCGAAACCACTTCGCCGAAGTGAATGGCGCCGTTTTGGGACGCTTCAAAGACTACCGCAATCGTGGCGCGCTGGTTCTCTTGCATGGTGGGCTTTCAGTTGGTGTTAAAAAAGGGCGCCGTCCAAAGACGAAGGTGGGTCGACTGATGTGCCAGCCATCTGCGCACGCCGCGTCGCAGAAAGAAAGTGAGCGCAGGCGCTCGCCAGCCGGCTCACTCCGTGGGAATGTCTTTGAGCTGGTGGTACTGCACGAGTGACTGCATTGCAGCCACCAAGCCTTGCCGCTCATCCAGCGGCAGATGGCCGAAAAAATGCGCATCGTTGGCATCTGCCAAGGCCGCCAGCTTGGGCACCAGCAACTTCCCAGCGCCCGTGAGCACCAGCACCTGCTCGCGCGCGCGCCCCTCAGCCAACTGACGCTGTGCCAAACCTTTCTCCTCCAGCCGAGAAACCACTTTGGACGCAGCCCCCTTGGTCATCCCCAGCGCCTTGATCAGGTCCGCGTGCGTGGCCTCGTCTTGCGACCACAGCGTGCGCAGCGCAACCCATTCCGAAACGGTCACGCCCTGAGCTTCCAACAGTTTCTGAAAGCGCGTGGAGACATGGTTGGAAACAAACCGCAGCCAGAAGCCAAGGTGGGCTTCGAGAGGGGCGGGTGGGGAGATGGCCCTGGATTTAGTCATTTGGTTTCTTGGGAAACTTTCGCCTAATGCTAGTTTCTTTGGAAACCTGAGTCAACGTTTTTTTACAGGCGCGTTGAATGCCGCGAGGTGCAACCGGTAGCGCGGAAGATAGGGAGTTTCTGCAGTGCAGCGGAACTGCTGTTTGGCAGGTCGGCGCGGTATGTCCACAACCGGCTTCAAGCAGCCGCACCATCGTCGGTGGTGTTGCGACCGCCGAGGTTCACCGAGTCTTTCTCACCCGGGCCACTGACAGCTGGCCGGTCTCATCCGTCCAGGTATGAGGTAAAAAAGGCCACAGGGCAGTAGCGGCCCAGAACATGCGTGTTAGCGTTCCTTGTGAAGCTGCCTGGCACTGGACAACAGGAATGCGCGCGTGCCTGGCACAACTGGCCCATCGAGTGCGTCGTCATCTTCCGCCCCAATGGTGAGCCACGCCTCCATTGCGGCCCGTGCGACCTCAAGATGGACCTCTTTGAGCAGCAGTTTGGCAAGCGGCGTCCCTGCGGCCGGGTCTCCGATCTGACCTAGCGCCGTGGCCGCTCCCTGGCGACGGCGCGCGTTGGGGTGGCTCAGTTGGTCGACCAGTGTTGGCACTGCCGTTGGATCTCCAAGACGGCCGAGAGCGTCCAGTATGGCTTCGGTAGCGATATCGGTCTGAAGCGCCCGTATCAAGTCGGGAATGGCCTCGCGCGTAGCCACTCTAGCCAGGGCTTCGGTAATCAGTCGTGTATCGGCGGGTGACTCGACCAGCAGCAACGCCGCAGCCAGCGCAGCGCTGGCTTCCGCACTGGGCGTGGCGCTTATCGACAGCATGGCCGCATCTCTCAACGGGTTGCGGCGGACCAGAAGAGGCACCAACAACCTCGCTCCTTGGGGCGCGCGGAACTCAGAAAGCGCCGCCGCATAGCGGTATTGCACGCCGTCGGGAGACTCCTGCGCTGCACCAATCAGCGCGGGCAGCACATCGGCTCCTTGCGCGGCCAAAGATATGCAGACATTGTGGACATATTCGTTGCGGATGCCTGGCAGCATTCCCAACAGCAACTCCTGCACTCGGGGACCACGAAGACTCTTGCAGGCGTACGCCACAGCGTTGGCATTCCAGTGATGGGGATCGTCCGCCAATGCCCGGGCGAATCCTTCAAAACCCTGTGCGCAGTCCATCAGGGCAAGCGCCTCTGCCACACCCAAAGAGTCGCCGCTGGAGAGCTGTGGCAGCAATTCGAGCAGATGCTTTTCCGCTTCATGGGGCGCTGTGCGCGCCAGTTGCAGCGCGGCGGCGCGGCGCACTTGCAGCGACGTCGAATTTAACCCTGCGCGGGGCCACTGCTGCTCACCGGGCCCTTCCAGTTGGGCCAGCACCTCGGCCAGTTCGCTGGCATCGCGTGGTGTCCTCGCCTGCTCCAGCGCGGCCATCAATTCGGGCACGGCTCCCTGCGCCTTCAGCGGGCCCAGCGCCGGGGCAGCAAGCGCTACGCCGGCACGCAGCAGTGGCGCGATCGCACGCGCGTCGCCCAATTCGCCAAGCACCTTGACCAACTCTCTCCGCAGTTCCAACGGCATCCCGCGGCGCGGGTGTTCAAACGTCTCGATCAGCGGGACGACTGCCGCCGCGTCCCCCAGGCGCCCTAGTGCGCTGATACAGGTCCGGCGGACTCTCGCGTCCGCGTCGCTGAGTCCTTCCATCAGCAGGTCCAGGTTGGAGCGCATGGATTTCTGAATCACCGCGCTGCACAGCGTGTTGATCACCTCGCCAAAGTCCTTCTTTTTGTCAGCCTCTTCACGCCGCAGCGTACGGATGGCCTCCAGCAGGTCGGCGATCCAGTGTTCGTCGGCGTGGCTGTGGATGGACGTCGCGGCGTACTCGCGCACCGTCGCGCTGCGGTGGCCCAAGGCCTTGAACAATGGAGCACGCGCCTCCGGCGAGGAGATTCGGCCCAGGTACATGAAACCCGAGCAGGCTTCGTCAGCGCTCTTGGACTTTGCCATGCGCAGGTACAAAGGCAATGCGTCATTGGAGGGCCGGATCAACAAGGCCTGCTTGGCCGCGTCCGCCACCTTCGCGTCTTGGTCCAGCGTGGCTTTCTCCAAAAGCGCTGGAGCACGATCGGCCAACTCCAGCAGTGCATTTCTGGCCAGGGGCAGCTGATTTGCCGGCGCAGACCGAAGGAATGTCGTGATGGCCTCGAAAGCCACTGCGGGAGCGGCGAGGGAAAGCGCTTTCAGAGCCAGGTAAACGTCGGTAGTTTTTGTGGGGCTTTGTAGCTGGTCTGCAAGTGCTTGGCTTAAATTTTCATTCATGACTGATCGTTGGGTTCAGCGGAGTTGGCCGCGGCCTATCTGCGTACGGATGCTTGCGACATTCACGGCCACCAAACAGCCAATCGGCATTCAGGTCCGATGGCGAAAGAGGGGGGCGAGTGCATCATAGGTGGCTGCCATAGCGCGTTACTGGACGATTCGTCCAGTCGCGTCCGAAACGACATCTGTCCGTTCAGAAAAGTGGCGTGCAACGACCTCAAATCCGCTCGAATCTTTTGCTCGAATCTTTTCAGCAAAGCCTTGGCGTCAGAACTTCATTCCGGATATGGCGCAAACACAGAAAGCAAGAGCCTCGCGCTGGTCTTTGGGTCACTCGCTTCGATCAGTGGAGGCGCGGTGTCCGCCCTCTTACTGCGGCAAGCAACCCGCAAAACCCTTCGGCCCCGCCGCTGACACCTCGGCCAGTGTCACTTCCTCCACCCGATCGTTCTGCCCCGGTACCTTCGTCAGCCGCTGACCGTTTTGCCAGTGCCAGCGTTGGCCGTCAAAGCTGTAGATAAAGGTATGGGTGCGGTTGGAGAGCAGGTGTGCGGGTGTCAGCGTGATGGCCTTCGCGGCGGCCTCGGTGGGGGCGTGGGCCTGGGCTTCGTTGTCCTTGATGACGAGCTTGCCCACGTACGGTGTCACCGTGGATTCGGTGCGTGTGACTTCGGGCTGGACCAGGGCCGGGCTGTAGCCTGTCAGCGTCCAGTCGCCGGTGGCGCTGGGGCGCACGTGGGGCTGGCGGGCGGCCAGGTATTGGGTGCAGGCCGTGGTGATGGCGTCGAAGCCGGTTTGGGCAGGGCCGCTCGCTTCGGGTTTGCTGCAGCCGGCCAGGCCGGCAAGCAAGGCGGCAGTGGTTGCCATGGCAGTAGCAGCGGTGCGGCACAGGCGGTGGGCCCTGGTGCTCAACGGGCGAAGAGGATGAAGAGGGCGATGAGATGGCTGGTTCATCAGACTGGGCGGTAGGACGTCAACGAGAGGATGGCAGCGGCCCCACGGTGTGGGAGGCCTCCTGCTGCAACACACGAAGGTGCGTGGCAGCAGCCCCGTGTTGACGCCGGTGCGCGCTGCGGTTGACATACATTGTGAGCGCCTGGCGATGGGTGGGCTTGACGGAGGTCAAGGCGCGCGGCTTTTAGCCCGGTGGCTTGTGCACAGCCAGCGCAGCAGCGTCGCCCTGGTACCACCGCAGCAAGGCGGTAGAGTGGCCGACCATCAAGGCGGCCAGTACAGCAGCGTTGAGTTCATGGGCGCTGGCGGGCAGGGGTTGGTCGCGGTAGGCCAGGGCAGTGCCGGCCATGAGGGCTTCGGCGTCTACCAGCCAACGCAGGTTCTGCGCAATGGTGGGAGCGCGTTCTGCGCATTGCGCGGCCGATAGTGAATGCGCCTTGCGGCAGGCGGCGGGCCGTACGGTGTAGATGGAGCAGCGGTTTTCCACCAGGAAACTGCACGGCTGACCCGTGGCGAGGCGGGTTTGAGTCGGGTCCGCAGAGTGTTCAGGCAGGGGGTGTCCCTTCGATCGGTCCATCTGAGCGAGGGCGGTTGCGGGTGGCTTTGAGGCTGAGGCCGCCACGTGCTGCTGCAAGCGCCTGATTGCTGCAGCCTGCTCCGTGGCCGGCAAGGTGCGCAGGTGCTGGGCAATGCGCAGCACCTCGGGTTCGGTGGCTTCCA
The DNA here is from genome assembly GCA_039593925.1 of Acidovorax sp. GTDB lineage: Bacteria > Pseudomonadota > Gammaproteobacteria > Burkholderiales > Burkholderiaceae_C > Acidovorax. Next base: position 5 of record JBCNOJ010000060.1, on the reverse strand, counting down.
CGCGC
>JBCNOJ010000006.1:0-30304 GCA_039593925.1 Acidovorax sp. | reverse complement strand
CCCGTGCCAATGCTGCGCGCCGCGCGCAAAAAAAAAGCCCGCACGCGGCGGGCTTTGGGGAACACCGTGGCGCTATGTATCAACCGCGCGGAACCGGCTCGAAGGAGTTCACGCACAGCGCCATGTTGAGCGCCTTCACGGCCGTCTTGTAGTCCTCGCGTTCAATCACGAACTGCATGTTCACCTGCCGCAGGGTCTGCGACACGCAGTTCACGTTGACGTGCGCATCGGCCAGCGCCTGCGCGGCCTTGGCCAGCACGCCGGGGATGCTGATGTTGGAGCCGATGGCGCACACGATCGCGCTGGGCTTGATCGTCACGATCTGGTAGTCCTCCTGCAACTCGTTCACCAGCGCGGGGGTGACCTGGTTGTCCCACACCAGATGGGCGATGGAGTTCGCGTTCGTGGCCTTGAGGATGTAGCTCACGCCGTGCCTGCAGAACACGTTCATCAGGCCCGCGTCAAAGCCCACGGTGCCCACCATGCTGGGGTCGTGGATCTCGATCAGCGTGACCTTGTCGGTGCCGGTGACGATCTCCACGCGGGCGCGCTCGCCCACAAAATCCTTGGTGATCAGCGTGCCGGGGTGGTCGGGCTCGAAGGTGTTCTTGAGGCGGATGGGGATGCCGGCCAGTTCCATGGGCTTGGCGGCCTTGGGGTGGATGGCTTCCATGCCCACGTCGGCCAGCTGGTCGGCCACATCGTAGTTGGTGGCGCCCACCACGATGGCGTTTTCCAGGCCCACGAGGTTGGGGTCTGCGGACGAGAGGTGGAATTCCTTGTGGATCACGGCCTCGGTCGGGCGCACTTCCACGGCGATCTTGCTGAACGTGACCTCGGAATAGCCGCGGTCGAACTCGCGCATGATGCCTTCGGTGCCCTTGGTGTAGCCGGTGGCCACCACCACCTTGTCGCTCAGGTCCAGGCCCTTGAAGCTGTGCGCAATGCGCTCGTCAATCGTCCAGGCTTCGTTGTCGTCAAAACCGGCCAGGTCCATGAGGATGGCATTCACGCCGTTGGCCTTGAGGATTTCGACCGAGTTGAACGCGCTGTGCGATTCGCCGATGGAGGCCAGCACTTCGCGCGCGGCCAGCAGCACATCCTTGCGGCTCAGGTAGCCGCTGGCCAGCACGTGCTGCATGGCGCCCAGGTATTCGCGCGCCTGCCCGATGCGCTGGTCGATGAAGGCGTCGGCCACATCCAGCGGGAGCTTCAAGTCGGCATAGCTGGCGTTGATCTTTTTCAGGCTGGCAGCCAAGTTGGTCAGTGCGTCCTGGTAGCCCTTGCCTTCGGCAAACAGCGCGTAGATGCCGCGCTCGCCGGTCTTCTTGTGCTCCAGAAGCTGGTTGGTCACGCCCGAATAGGCAGACACCACATAAATCCGGCCGTTGATGCGTTTGGGGTCGTGCAGCACGATGTGGCGAAGCACATCGCCAAAAGCTGTCATCGAGGTGCCGCCGATCTTCTCGACAGAGATCTTGGAGGTTTGAACGTCTTGCATGGGCTGGCTCAGAGGAGCGGTCAAAGAAAAAACCGGAGTAAATGCAGCGCAGGGTGGCGCGCCAGAAAACCCGGTATTTTCCCTCACTTTTCTGAGGGCACCTTCCGTGCGGCCCCGCGCAAGCGCCCAAGGCGCCATGTGACGCGTGTCGTGCCCCCGTTTTTGGCGGCGGCGGCCCCCTCAAGGCGCGAAGTCGTCGACCTGGATCACCTTGTCTGCGGCGTGCAGGTAGGCCAGGGCCAGCGCGGGGTTGGGCATGCCCGCAGCGGCCTCTTCGAACGAACCCGTGCGCCGCACCAGCTTGTTCAGCTGAGCCGTGACGTCCTCGCCCAACTGTTCTGCCAGCTCCAGCGCATTCATCAAATCCACCACCCCGCCGCCCTTGGGCAGGCTCACGTCGGGGCACAGGCGCTGCACCAGCAAAGGGTTCTCGCGCAGCAGCTTGGCCAGCGCCAGCATCTGCACATCACGCAGCGGCGCGAGATGGGCGGTGCGGCTGAGCACCAAGCTGCCGATCAGGCGCCTGCCGGGCGCGGGCAGGTTGGCGTACAGGTCTTTCAACACCTCTTCGGCCGCATCCAGCTGCGCGCGCAAGGCGGCTTGTGCCAGCGGCAGCATCTGTGCATCGCCCTCCACACCGTAGCGCCACATCGTGGCGCTGGCCATGTAGAGATGCGCCAGGCAGTCGCCCAGGCGGGACGACAACAACTCCATGCGCTTGAGCTTGCCGCCCAGCAGGCCCATGGCCAAGTCGCAGGTCAGCGCGTACTTGGCGCTCAGGCGGGCCAGCATCGCAGCCTCTTTGGCCAGGTCTTGGGGCGGCGCTCCCACCACGGGCGCACCAAACAGGCTGCGCCAGAAGTTCTTTGCCACATGCCCGACGTGGCCCAGCAGGGCATGACCCAGCGCTTCGTTATCTTTGGCCTCCACCGCTTGCATCTCACTCATCACATACGGGTGGCAACGCACGGCGCCCTGGCCAAAAATGATGAGCGAGCGGGTGAGGATGTTGGCGCCCTCCACGGTGATGGCCACGGGCATGTGCCGGTACGCCACCGACAACAGGTTGGACGGCCCGTTGATGATGCCCTTGCCGCCCAGGATGTCCATCGCGTGGTTGACGGAGGTGCGGCCCGCCTCGGTCAGGTGCACCTTCAAAATGGCGCTGGCCACAGCAGGCTGCCCGCCGTTGTCCAGTGCTGCGGCTGTGAAACGGCGCGCTGCATCGGTGGCATACAGCTCCACCGCCATGCCGGCGATGATGCCGGCCACCGCATCGAATTTGCCAATCGGCAAGCCAAACTGCTCGCGCACCTTGCCATAGCCATTGGCGATGAACACGGAACTTTGCTGAGTGGCGGCGCCCAGAGCGGGCAGCGAAATCGCGCGGCCCGCCGCCAGGCTCTCCATCAGCATGCGCCAGCCCTGCCCCACCTGCTCCTCTCCGCCAATGATCCAGTCCATCGGCACGAAAACGTCTTCGCCAAATATCGGCCCGTTCATGAACGCGCTGTCCATGGGCCGGTGACGGCGGCCGATCTGCATGCCCGGCGTGGGCACCGGAATCAGCGCGCAGGTGATGCCCAGGTCGCGCTGGCCTTCGGGGCGGCTCTCATCCCGCGCATTGAAGGCCAGGCCCACCACGGTGGCCACGGGCGCCAGGGTGATGTAGCGCTTGGAAAACGTCACGCTGAAGCCGCGCACCGGCTTGCCGTCGATCTCGCGCGAGGTCAGGATGCCGAGGTCAGGGATGGAGGCCGCATCAGAGCCCGCGTAAGGCGACGTCAGCCCGAAACAAGGCAGATCACGCCCATCGGCCAGGCGCGGCAGGTAATGCTGCTTCTGAGCTTCAGTGCCGTAATGCAGCAGCAACTCCGCAGGCCCCAGCGAGTTGGGCACCATGGCCGTCACCGCCGCCGACACGTTGACCGTGGCCAGGCGCGTGACCACGGCCGCGTGGGCAAAGTGCCCAAACCCCAGGCCGCCCCACTCCTTGGGGATGATCATTCCGAAGAAGCGCTTGTCGCGCAGGTACTGCCACACCTCGGGCGGCAGGTCGCGTGCGGTATCGATCTCAAAATCGTCCAGCATGCCGCACAAGGTCCGCACCTCGTTGTCGAGAAACGCCTGTTCTTCAGCGGTCAGCTTGTTCGGGCCGGTAGCGAGCAGTGCATCAAAGTCAGGGCTGCCCGCGAACAACTGGCCCTCAAAACCGATGGTTCCGGCTTCCAGCGCTGCGCGCTCAGTGTCGCCCATGGCGGGCAGGGCTTTGGCAAAGGGTGCCATCGCGAATTGACCGACAAGTGATGCGATGCCCATGATCACCTCCTTGAAACTGGGGAAGAAAGCAAAAGCACCTTTGCGCAGATGCGAGTGCCTCAGTTTCAGTCGGTGTTCGACGGAGCCGCGTCCCCATCCTCTGACTCTGTTGTCATCCATGGGCTCGATTTACAAAGCCCGCGCAGGCCGTCGGCACAGTGCATGCGGCTCCTCAGGCGGCGATTGCACTGCGGCTACTGAGACGCGTGAGAGATGGCGCAAAAGGAAAGAGCCCGGTCGGCATGCCGCGAGCGCCCCTCCGGTGACTTCAAGCGTTTTTAGGCTCCAGCGCTTATCCCATAAGCGCCAACAGCTATCACTACGATAGCTGCGACCGCAACACCTCTGCTGCCGCAGCGCGTTGTTCTATGGATGGAAAGTGTCCGCCCGACGCAGGGGCAACTCACTGCGCCTGCACTGCCCCGTCGCGCACCACCCATTGGGCGCCCCAATGCTGTGACCATTGCTGTGCCAAGCGATTGAAGCTGCCGTCGCGCTTCATGGCGTCCAGCGCTTCCTGCCAGCTGCGCACCACCGCCTGATCGGTGCGCTTGGACATGCCGATGTAGAGGCGGTTGACGAAGAGCTCATAGACCGGCTCGAAGTCGGCCGGGTTCAGGCCCGCATCGCTGGCGGTGGTGGGCAGGTCCATGTCGGTCATGACCAGCGCGGAGACCTTGCCTTCGAGCAGCTTGCGGAAGGCGGTCGCCCAGTCGGGCGAGTAATCCAGATTGTGGAAGTCCTTGCCTTTGAGGAACTCCTCCTTGGAATCCCCCTTGATGACCGCGATGCTGGGCAGCTTGCGCGCCTCATACAGGCTCTTGACGCTGATGCCGCTGCCTCTTTTCACGAACAGCACGGCGTTGCTGTGGACCAGCGGACCGACCCAGTGGAACTGGTTTTCGCGGCTGGGTGTGCGTGCCATGGTGAACAGCACGGCATTCGGCTCTGTCTGCAGCGCGGCATAGCTGCGCTCCCACGAGGTGATGCGAACCTCTGCCTGGTGCCCGGTCCTGGCCAGAATCTCACGCACCACATCGGGAGAAAAGCCTTTGACATCCGCACCGCTCGCATCGTGCTTGTTGGCGGCGTCGGTGTAGTTCAGCGGGGGTTCGTGGGCCGTGCCCACGATGAGCTGCACGCTGTGCGCCACCTGCGCGGCCGAGGCGCCGGGCCCTTGCCGAACGCGCAGGGAGGCTGCGGCGGGGCGCGCCACTGGCTTCTCGCTGGCGCGCGCAATGGGCAGTTCCGGCAGCGCATCGGCAGGAGGAAGACCGGGCACGTGGAACGCCGCCGCCGCGTAGCGCAGCCCGTCGGCGCGGGTTTGCAAGGTTTCCGCATGAACGCTGGCGTCGTGCAGGAGCTCGGCGTAGCGCCCCGTCACAGCATCTAGATGGTCCAGCGAGCTGCTCAGCTGGGAAATGTCGCGCTCCTGCTGCTGGGTGACAGCAGCGATCTCTTCCATCATGTGGGTGACTTGCTGCGAGCTGGCGTTGATCTCGTCCATGGAGTTCGCCACCTGGTCTGCCAGCTTGGCCGACTGCGCAATCTTTTCCACGGAGCCCGCGATCAGCGTCTTGATTTCTTTGGCCGCGCTGGCCGAGCGCTGGGCCAGCGTGCGCACCTCTGATGCCACCACCGCGAAACCCTTGCCCTGCTCGCCCGCCCGCGCCGCCTCGACCGCAGCATTGAGCGCCAGGATGTTGGTCTGGAAGGCAATGCCGTCGATGACGCCGATGATCTCCTCGATCTTTCCCGAGGATTCGCTCAGGGCATCCATGGTGTGGGTCATCTTGCTGACCACCGCATTGCCCTGCGTCGCAATTTCGGATGCAAAACGCACCGACTTTTGAGAATCTGCCGTCTTGCTGCCCGCCTGCTGGACGGTATCAAGCAGGCTACCGATGTGCGACCGGCTTTGTTGCAGTAACTCCGTCTGCTGCGACATGTTGGAGGCCAGGTTCAGGTTGTTGGACGAAAACGTGACCGATTCATGGGCCACAGTTTCGGCCTCTTGCCGGACCCGCCCGATCTTCTCGGCGAGCGCGTCACGCAAGCCGTGGATGGCCGCCAAGGCACTGTTTGAATCGCTTTCTGGCGTCCCAGTGGAGGCTGTCAACCTGCCAGCACTCAGATGGGCTATGTGCTCGCTCAACGCATTGGGGCTGGCCCCCAACTGGCGGGCTACCGACCGGTACAGACGAATCAGCGCAACGCCGACCAGTACAGCCGCCACGAGCAGAAACCACATCAAGCGCTGCCAAGCGGCTTCGTAGGCGCCGGGCGCCGCTTTCAGATCTCCGTGCAAGCTCCAGGCGCTGGCAGCCAGCACCACAAAGCTGGACGCACAGACAAGGCCCCAGACGAAGAAATGTGAACCTAGGGAGGCTTTGGGTTTCATGCAGGGTCTCACCAAAGGAGTGATTCGTGATGAGACATAAGCAAACTTGATGCCCGCAGTAACAAAAAGTCACATGCAGAGGGCGCCCCCGCGGCGCCGCAGCAAAAGTGGTCGTGCCTTCGGCGCTCACCCGCTCATACGCGCGTGGCTCGATCACTCCCTGGGGCGCAGCATGCGCTGGCCTGTCACTTGCTCGCATTTGACGCGCCAAAGAAAAAGCCGCGCAACCCTCTCTGGGCTTGCGCGGCCAGCTACTGGATTGGTAGCACCCTCAGCAGTTCATCGACTCACTTCTTCTGCGGCGGAACGTCCGTGCAGCTGCCGTGCGCAATCTCCGCCGCCATGCCGATGCTTTCGCCCAGCGTGGGGTGCGGGTGGATGGTCTTGCCGATGTCCACGGCGTCTGCGCCCATCTCGATGGCCAGGGCGATCTCGCCGATCATGTCGCCCGCATGGGTGCCAACGATGCCGCCGCCAAGGATCTTGCCGTGGCCATGGGCCTCGGGCGAGTCGTCGAACAGCAGCTTGGTGTAGCCCTCGTCGCGGCCATTGGCGATGGCGCGGCCGGAGGCTGTCCAGGGGAACAGGCCCTTCTTGACCTTGATGCCTTGGGCCTTGGCCTGGTCTTCGGTCAGGCCCACCCATGCCACTTCGGGGTCGGTATAGGCCACGCTCGGGATCACGCGGGCGTTAAACGCGGCGGAAGCCAGCGCCTTGTCGCCCGTGAGTTCGCCGGCGATGACCTCGGCCGCCACGTGCGCTTCATGCACCGCCTTGTGCGCCAGCATGGGCTGGCCCACGATGTCGCCGATGGCGAAGATGTGCGGCACGTTGGTGCGCATCTGGATGTCCACGTCGATGAAGCCGCGATCGGTCACGGCCACACCGGCCTTCTCGGCGCCGATCTTCTTGCCGTTGGGCGTGCGGCCCACGGCCTGCAGCACCAGGTCATAGACCTGCGGTTCGGGGGCGGTGCCGCCCTCTTCCGCTGCGGCGAAGCTGACCTTGATGCCATCGGGCGTCGCTTCGGCGCCGACGGTCTTGGTCTTGAGCATGATGTTGTCGAAGCGATGGGCGTTCATCTTCTGCCACACCTTGACCAGGTCGCGGTCGGCGCCCTGCATCAGGCCATCCATCATCTCGACCACGTCCAGGCGGGCGCCCAGCGTGGAATAGACGGTGCCCATTTCCAGGCCGATGATGCCGCCGCCCAGGATCAGCATGCGCTTGGGGACTTCCTTCAGCTCCAGCGCGCCGGTCGAATCGACCACGCGCGGGTCCTTGGGCATGAAAGGCAGATGCACGGCCTGCGAACCGGCGGCGATGATGGCGCGCTTGAAGGCCACGACCTTCTTGCTGCCCGTCTTCTCCTGGCCCTTGGCGCCGGTGGTTTCCTCCACCTCGAGGTGGTTGGCACCCACGAACTGGCCCACGCCGCGCACGGTGGTCACCTTGCGCATCTTGGCCATGGCGGCCAGGCCGCCGGTCAGCTTGCCGATGACCTTTTCCTTGTGGCCCCGCAGCGTGTCCACGTTGACCTGGGGCGTGCCGAAGTCGATGCCGGCCGCCTTGAGGTGGCTGGCTTCGTCGATCACGGCCGCCACGTGCAGCAGCGCCTTGGAGGGGATGCAGCCCACGTTCAGGCAGACGCCGCCGAGGGTCGAGTAGCGCTCGACGATGACGACCTTCAGGCCCAGGTCGGCCGCGCGGAAGGCGGCGCTGTAGCCGCCGGGGCCGCCGCCCAGCACGAGCACGTCGCATTCCATGTCGGCCGTGCCGCCGAAGCTGGCCGCTTCGATTTTAGGAGCTGCTGGTGCAGGAGCAGCGGGCGCTGGAGCCGATTTTTGCTCTGCAGCCGGTGCGCTTGCCGCAGGAGTAGACGCAGGTGCTGGCGCAGACGCCGGTGCAGCGGCCGCCGCATCTGCAGCCTCCAGTGTGAGCACCACGGCGCCTTCGGCCACCTTGTCGCCGACCTTGACCTTGAGTTCCTTGACCACGCCAGCGTGGCTGGAGGGAATCTCCATGGAGGCCTTGTCGGACTCCACGGTGATCAGGCTCTGCTCGGCCTTGATGGTGTCGCCGGGCTTGACCAGCACTTCGATGACGCCGACCTCGTCGAAGTCGCCAATGTCGGGGACCTTGATGTCAATGGTTGCCATTGCAGGTCTCCTTCACAGCAGGATGCGGCGGTAGTCCGCCAGCACCTGACCGAGGTAAGCGTTGAAACGCGCGGCGCTGGCACCGTCGATCACGCGGTGGTCGTACGAGAGCGACAGCGGCAGCGTGAGGCGCGGCACGAACTGCTTGCCATCCCACACCGGCTTCATCTGGCCCTTGGACAGGCCCAGGATGGCCACTTCGGGCGCATTGATGATGGGCGTGAAATGGGTGCCACCGATACCGCCGAGCGAGCTGATGGACATGCAGCCGCCCTGCATGTCGGCTGCGCCGAGCTTGCCGTCGCGGGCCTTCTTGGCCAGCTCGCCCATTTCCTGGCTGATCTGCAGGATGCCCTTCTTGTCGGCGTCCTTGAGCACCGGCACCACGAGGCCGTTGGGCGTGTCGGCCGCAAAGCCGATGTGGTAGTACTGCTTGTAGACGAGCGTGTCACCATCCAGGCTGGTGTTGAACTCTGGAAACTTTTTCAGTGCGGCCACCACGGCCTTGATCACGAAGGCCAGCATGGTCACCTTCACGCCGCTCTTTTCGTTCTCCTTGTTGGTGGAGACACGGAAGGCTTCGAGTTCGGTGATGTCGGCCTCGTCGTTGTTGGTGACGTGCGGAATCATCACCCAGTTGCGGTGCAGGTTGGCGCCGCTGATCTTCTTGATGCGCGACAGGTCCTTGCGCTCCACGGTGCCGAACTTGGAAAAGTCCACCTTCGGCCACGGCAGCAGGTCCAGGCCCACGCCGGAACCACCGCTGGCAGCAGGTGCCTTGGCTGCCTGGGCCTTGGTCTGCGCGGCGCCGCTCATCACCTGCTTGGTGAAAGCTGCAATGTCTTCTTGCGTGATGCGGCCCTTGGGGCCTGTGCCCTTTACCTCTTCGAGCGGCACACCCAGTTCGCGGGCGAACTTGCGCACCGAGGGGCTGGCATGCGGCAGGCCGGGTGCAGGTGTGCCTGGCTGGTGCGCGGGCACCGGAGCGGCCGACGCTGGCGCGGGGGCTGGTGCAGAAGCTTGTGCGGCAGCGGGCGCCGCTGCAGCAGCAGCCGCAGAAGCGGGAGCCGGTGCAGGCGCTGCGGGTGCCGAGGCGGGTGCCGCTGCACTGGAGGCAGCGCCTTCGAGCACCGCGACCAGATCACCGATGTTCACGGTGTCGCCGATCTTGACCTTGAGTTCCTTGACCACGCCTGCGGCGGGCGAAGGGATCTCCATCGAGGCCTTGTCGGATTCAACGGTAAACAGCGACTGCTCGACCTTGATGGTGTCGCCCACCTTGACCAGCATTTCAATGACGGCCACGTCCTTGAAGTCGCCGATGTCGGGCACGCGCACTTCGACCGGGCCGGAAGCGGCGGGGGCCGCAGGTGCAGATGCAGCAGCGGGCGCTGGCGCTGGCGCTGGCGCTTCATTTTTAGGAGCTGCTTGCGCAGGCGCAGCGGGCGCTGGGGCCTGTTTTGATTCTGAAGCAGCGTCGGCTGTCTCCAGCACCACAATGACGGAGCCCTGCTTGACCTTGTCACCCAGGGCCACCTTCACTTCCTTCACGGTGCCGGCGTGGCTCGATGGAATTTCCATCGAGGCCTTGTCCGATTCCACCGTCAGCAGCGATTGCTCGGCCTTCACCGTATCGCCCGGCTTGACCAGCACTTCGATCACGCCCACTTCGTCGAAGTCCCCGATGTCCGGGACTTGAATGTCTACCAATGCCATTGTTGTCTCCGGTGGTTTTATGCGTACAGCGGGTTGATCTTGTCCGCGTTGATGCCGTACTTGGCGATCGCCTCGGCCACCTTGGCTGCGGGCAGCTTGCCTTCTTCGGACAGCGCCTTGAGCGCAGCCACCACGATGTAATGGCGGTTGATCTCGAAGTGCTCGCGCAGCTTGCTGCGGAAGTCGCTGCGGCCAAAGCCGTCGGTGCCCAGCACCTTGTAGGTACGGCCGGAGCCATCGGCATTGCGGGGAATGAACGGACGGATCTGGTCCGCGTAGTTCTTCATGTAGTCGGTCGAGGCGACCACGGGGCCCGTGGTTTTGCCCAGTTGCTCGGCCACGAAGGACACGCGAGGGGTTTCCAGCGGGTGCAGCAGGTTCCAGCGCTCCACATCCTGGCCGTCGCGGGCCAGTTCGTTGAAGCTGGGGCAGCTCCAGATACCGGCGGCCACGCCCCAATCCTTTTCGAGCAGCTCTTGCGCAAAGAACGATTCGCGCAGGATGGTGCCGCTGCCCAGCAGCTGCACCGTGGGCGCGTCGGCAGCCAGCGCGGGCGCCTGCTTGCACAGGTACATGCCCTTGATGATCTGCTCTTCCGTGCCGGGCTGCAGGCCGGGCATGGCGTAGTTCTCGTTGAGCAGCGTCAGGTAGTAGAAGACGTTTTCCTGGCGCTCGACCATGCGCTTCAAGCCGTGGTGCATGATCACGCCGACTTCGTGGGCGAAGGTGGGGTCGTAGCTCACGCAGTTGGGGATGGTGCCGGCCAGGATGTGGCTGTGGCCATCTTCGTGCTGCAGGCCTTCGCCGTTGAGCGTGGTGCGCCCCGAAGTGCCGCCCAGCAGGAAACCACGTGCCTGCATGTCACCCGCAGCCCAGGCCAGGTCGCCGATGCGCTGGAAGCCGAACATCGAGTAGTACACGTAGAACGGGATCATGATCCGGTTGTTCGTGCTGTAGCTGGTGGCGGCAGCGATCCAGCTGGCCATGCCGCCGGCTTCGTTGATGCCTTCCTGCAGGATCTGGCCAGCCTTGTCTTCCTTGTAGTACATCACCTGGTCGCGGTCGACCGGGGTGTACATCTGGCCCTTGGGGTTGTAGATGCCGATCTGGCGGAACAGGCCTTCCATGCCGAAGGTGCGCGCCTCATCCACCAGGATGGGCACCACGCGCGGGCCCAGGGCCTGGTCGCGCAGCAGCTGCGTGAGGAAGCGCACGTAGGCTTGCGTCGTGCTGATCTCGCGGCCTTCGGCCGTGGGTTCGAGCACGGCCTTGAAGGTGTCGAGCGAGGGCACGGTGAAGCTCTCGTCGGCCTGCGGGCGGCGCTGGGGCAGATAGCCACCCAGGGCCTTGCGGCGCTCATGCAGGTACTGCATCTCGGGCGTGTCGTCGGCCGGCTTGTAGTACGGGATGTCGGCCAGCTGGCTGTCCGGAATCGGGATGTTGAAGCGGTCGCGGATGTACTTGATGTCCTCGTCCGAGAGCTTCTTGGTCTGGTGCACGGTGTTCTTGCCTTCACCGGCCTTGCCCATGCCGTAGCCCTTGACGGTCTTGACCAGCAGCACGGTGGGCTGGTTCTTGTGCTCGTTGGCGGCGTGGAAGGCGGCATACACCTTGGCGGGCTCGTGGCCGCCACGGCGCAACTCGAACACCTCTTCGTCGGTCATGTGCTCGACGAGCTTGAGCGTCTCAGAGTACTTGCCGAAGAAGTTCTTGCGGACGAAGGCGCCGTCGTTGGCCTTCATGGCCTGGTAGTCGCCGTCCAGCGTTTCCATCATCAGTTGCTTGAGCTTGCCGCTCTTGTCGCGGCGCAGGAGCTCGTCCCAGCCGTTGCCCCACAGCAGCTTGATCACGTTCCAGCCAGAGCCGCGGAACTCGCTTTCCAGTTCCTGCACGATCTTGCCGTTGCCGCGCACCGGGCCGTCCAGTCGCTGCAGGTTGCAGTTGATGACGAAGACGAGGTTGTCGAGGTTTTCACGCGCGGCCAGGCCGATGGCGCCCAGCGATTCGGGCTCGTCCATCTCGCCGTCGCCGCAGAACACCCAGACCTTGCGGTTGGCGGTGTCGGCAATGCCACGGGCGTGCAGGTACTTGAGGAAACGTGCCTGGTAGATCGCCATCAGCGGGCCCAGGCCCATGGACACCGTGGGGAACTGCCAGAACTCAGGCATCAGCTTGGGGTGCGGGTAGCTCGAAAGGCCCTTGCCGTCCACTTCCTGGCGGAAGCTGTCGAGCTGCTCTTCGGTGAGGCGGCCTTCCAGGTAGGCGCGTGCGTAGATGCCGGGCGAGCTGTGGCCCTGGATGTACAGCAGGTCGCCACCGTGCTTCTCACTGGCCGCATGCCAGAAGTGGTTGAAACCGGCGCCGAACATGCTGGCCACCGATGCGAACGAACCGATGTGACCGCCCAAGTCACCGCCATCAGCAGGGTTCAGGCGGTTGGCGCGGACCACCATGGCCATGGCGTTCCAGCGCATGTAGGCGCGCAGGCGCTTTTCGATCTGGATATTGCCGGGGCAGTGGGCTTCCTGCTCGGGCTCGATGGTGTTCACGTATCCCGTATTGGCCGAGAACGGCATGTCGATGCTGTTCTGGCGGGCGTGCTCAAGAAGCTGCTCCAACAGGAAATGGGCACGCTCCGGGCCCTCCTTGTCGATCACGGCGGACAGCGCGTCCATCCATTCACGAGTCTCTTGCTGGTCGGCGTCGGTGCCAATGCCGAAACCGGCCTGTGGGTCGGGCTGTGCTGACATGCTTTTGTCTCCTGTAGATGTAGCCGCAATTTAGTACGTTGCCCCTAGTTTCTCATAAATTCTTCTAATTTCAAATGGTGCCCATTCGTTTCACAATGCAATAAATTGCTGCAATCGCACATTGCGCGTGGCGCGGGTGGGTATCAGCGCTCCCCTACACTCCATGGATGGACTCGCAGTTGCCCTCCTCTCCGACCAATCTGGTCGTTTCCGCGCCCGTACGCTGGTGGCGCAAATGGTGGCGCGGCCTGTCTCCGACCCGGCAAGATCGTTTTGCCGCACTGGCCCCGCTCGCTGCAGTGCTGATGTTTCTGGCGGCCATCGTGGCCGCCTTCTGGTATTTACGCGCCGAAGAGGCTGAACGCGAACAGGAAGCCCTGCGCCGCGATGTGGAATACGCTCAGCAGCGAGTGCGCCTGCGGCTCTTGGAGCGGCAGGAACAGCTCATGCGCATCGCGCGCGACCTCTCGAACCAGGAGCTGGAACGCTCCGAATTCGTGAGCCGCGCTGAAGCGCTGATCAGCCAGTACCCCGAACTGCAAGCCATCACCTGGATCGACGAGCGCCGCCGCATCCGCGCGAGCCATGCGGCTCCCACGCTCGCCAGCAACGAACTGCGCATTGCCGGCGAAGTGCTCAAACCCGGCGATACAGCCGACACCTTTGGGCTGGCGCGCGACCTGCAGCAGCCCGTCTATGCGCAGCCGACAGTGACTGCGGGCGACACAACCCCCCTCCTGCAACTGCAGGTGCCGCTGAACAACCAGGGCAAGTTCAGCGGCGTAGTGCTGGGTGAATACTCCATCGACAGCTTGCTGCGCTACGGCACGCCCACCGAGGTGCTGGCGCGCTACGCCGTCACGCTGCTGGACGGCAAGAACCAGGTGCTGGCAGGTACGCCTTTGGGCCCGCGCAACACCGCCACCCATTTGCTCCCCTGGAACCCGCGCGCCAACGAATACGAAGTGCCCGTTTCACCGGTAGGCAACGGTCTGGTGCTGCGCGCCCAGGCGTACCGCACCTCGCTGGGTGTCGTTGGCAGCGGGCTGTTCTGGCTGGTGGGCACACTTTCGGCCATGACAGCGTGGATGCTGATTGCCACCTGGCGCCACACCCGCCGGCGCATGCAGGCACAGCAGGCTTTGGTGGCCGAGACCAATTTCCGCCGTGCGATGGAGAACTCCATCCTGACCGGCATGCGCGCACTGGACATGGAAGGCCGTATCACTTACGTGAACGCCGCGTTCTGCCAGATGACGGGCTGGAGCGAGGCCGAACTGGTGGGCCTGAAAGCGCCCTTCCCCTACTGGCCCGAGTCCGACCACGAAGCGCTGCACGCCAAGCTGCGCGACGAACTCTCGGGCAAAACCATAGTGGGCGGCTTCCAAGTGCGTGTGCGACGCAAGAGCGGCACGCTGTTCGATGCACGCCTGTATGTGTCGCCCTTGATTGATGCACACGGCCAGCAGACCGGGTGGATGACCTCGATGACCGACATCACCGAGCCCAACCGCATCCGCGAGCAGCTCTCGGCCTCGCACGAGCGCTTCACCATCGTGCTCGAGTCGCTGGACGCCTCGGTTTCGGTGGCGCCGCTGGGCAGCGAGGAGCTGCTGTTTGCCAACAAGCTCTACCGGCAGTGGTTCGGCTCACAGACGGGCGGGCATCTGCAATTGGTCGCGCAGGCTGGCGTGGTGCCCGTTGCGGGCTCCGGCCAATCGGGCATGGACGATGAAGACGGCCTCATGGGCCTGCCCACCGACCCGCTCACCAGCGCCCGCACCGAGAACGCCGAAATCTACCTGCCGGACCTGGGCAAATGGCTGGAAGTTCGCTCGCGCTACCTGAATTGGGTGGACGGCCGCTTGGCCCAGATGGTGATCGCCACCGACATCACCCCGCGCCGCCAAGCCGAAGAACAGGCCGCGCGGCAGGCCGAACGCGCTCAATCCGTCAGCCGCCTGATCACCATGGGTGAAATGGCTTCCAGCGTGGCGCACGAGCTCAACCAGCCGCTCACCGCCATCAACAATTACTGCAGCGGCATGGTCTCGCGCATCCAGAGCGGCCAACTGACCGAAGAAGCGCTGCTCACCGCCCTGCAGAAAACCGCCCACCAGGCCCAACGCGCGGGCCAGATCATCCAGCGCATTCGATCCTTCGTCAAAAAGAGCGAGCCCAACCGGGCGCTGGCCGATGTGCACTCCATGGTCAACGAAGCGGTGGAACTGGCCGACATCGAGTTGCGCCGCCACAACGTGCGCCTGACGCACTATGTGGCCGCGCGTCTGCCGCCCGTGATGGCCGACACCATCCTGATCGAGCAGGTGCTTGTCAATCTGATGAAGAACGGCGCCGAAGCCATCCAGCATGCTGACCGCCCCGCTGCCGGCCGCAGCGTGGAGCTGCGCGTGGTGCCCAAAACAGTGGATGAGCGGCAGGTGGTGGAGTTTTCGGTGCAGGACACCGGCAAGGGCCTGGCGCCCGAAGTGCTGGAGCGCCTTTTCGAAGCCTTCTTCTCCACCAAGCAGGAAGGCATGGGCATGGGCCTCAATCTGTGCCGCAGCATCGTCGAGTCGCACCAGGGCCGTATGCAGGCGGAGAACCTCTACAATGGGCCGGAGGTCATCGGCTGCAGGTTCTCCTTCTGGCTGCCGCTTGCCAAGCCTGCCGATGGCACTACAAATTCTGTAGCAAACGTACAAAACCCAAGGACTGTTGCATGAGCTTGATCCCGAAAAAAGGCACTGTTTACGTCGTAGACGACGACGAAGCCGTCCGCGATTCCCTGCAGTGGCTGCTGGAAGGCAAGGACTACCGCGTACGCTGCTTTGATTCGGCCGAGACCTTTCTGTCGCGCTACGACCCGCGCGAAGTGGCCTGCCTGATCGTGGACATCCGCATGGGCGGCATGACAGGCCTGGAGCTGCAGGACCGCCTCATAGAGCGCAAATCCCCCCTGCCCATCGTGTTCATCACGGGCCACGGCGACGTGCCCATGGCCGTGAACACCATGAAAAAAGGCGCGCTGGACTTCATCCAGAAGCCGTTTGACGAGGAAGAGCTGGTGGGTCTCGTCGAGCGCATGCTCGACCACGCCCGCGAAGCCTTTGCCGGCTACCAGCAGGCCGCCAGCCGCGACGCGCTGCTCTCCAAGCTCACCAGCCGCGAGGCGCAGGTGCTCGAACGCATCGTCGCGGGCCGCCTGAACAAGCAGATCGCTGACGACCTGGGCATCAGCATCAAGACCGTGGAAGCGCACCGCGCCAACATCATGGAAAAGCTCAACGCCAACACGGTGGCTGACCTGCTCAAGATCGCGCTCGGCCAAAACGCGCCCAAGGCTTGATTACTGCAATTTTCATAGCTGCTAGCGCATGCCAGATAAGCGTTAGAGGCCAATTTGATTGATATTTGACTGACATGACAGCCCAGCTCATCGACGGCAACGCCCTTTCCCGCCAGTTGCGCACTGAAGTTGCTCAGCGCGCTGCCGCCCTCAAAACCCGCGGTGTCACGCCCGGATTGGCCGTGGTGCTGGTGGGCGACAACCCTGCCAGCCAGGTCTACGTGCGCAACAAGGTCAAGGCCTGTGAAGACAGCGGCCTGCACTCAGTGCTCGAAAAGTACGACGCCGATATGACCGAGGCAGCGTTGCTGGCCCGGGTGGAAGCGCTCAACAACGACCCGGCCATCCACGGCATCCTCGTACAGCTGCCTTTGCCCAATCACATTGACGCACAAAAGGTGATTGAAGCCATCTCGCCCGCCAAGGACGTGGACGGTTTCCACATCGCCAGTGCCGGCGCGTTGATGACCGGCATGCCCGGCTTCTGGCCCTGCACGCCCTACGGCTGCATGAAGATGCTCGAATCCATCGGCTACGACCTCAAGGGCAAACACGCCGTGGTCATCGGCCGTAGCAACATCGTGGGCAAACCCATGGCGCTCATGCTGCTAGGCCAGAACGCTACCGTCACCATCTGCCACAGCGGTACCCAGGACCTGAAAGCGCAGACGCTGCAGGCTGACGTTATCGTGGCCGCCGTAGGCAAACGCAATGTTCTGACGGCAGACATGGTCAAACCAGGGGCCGTGGTGATCGATGTGGGCATGAACCGCAACGACGAGGGCAAACTCTGCGGCGACGTGGACTTTGATGCCGTCAAGGAGGTCTCAGGCTGGATCACCCCCGTTCCTGGCGGGGTCGGCCCCATGACCATTACCATGCTGCTCGTAAACACCATCGAAGCTGCCGAACGCACTGCCGCAGGCTGAAAAGCGCACTCTGGAAGACGCTGTCGGCTGCTTTGCAACTTGAACCTGTGCCACCTGGCGCCATCTGACTCCGCATGAGCAACGCCCTTCTCGACTTCTCGGACCTTCCCCACTTTGATCGCATCGCACCACAGGATGTGGCGCCCGCGATGGACGTGCTGCTGGAACGCGCAAACCGTGCGCTGGAGACCGTCACTGCAGCCGACTTTCCTGCCCGCTGGGAGGATATTGCCAGGGTGCTGGACGTCGCCACGGAACAGTTGGGCACAGCCTGGGGTGCCGTCAGCCACCTCAACAGCGTGGCCGATACCCCCGAATTGCGGGCGGCATATAACGCGGCCCTTCCGCGTGTGACGGAATTCTGGACCCGGCTGGGCGCTGACGAGCGGCTGTATGCCAAGTACAAGCGCATTGATCCAGCCACACTTTCAACCGAACAGCGGCAGGCGCACCTCAATGCAGTGCGCAACTTTGTGCTCAGTGGCGCGGAACTCACCGGCCCTGCCAAGGAGCGCTTCGCACAAATCCAGGAACGCCAAGCCGAACTGAGCCAAAAATTCAGCGAAAACGCCTTGGATGCCACCGACGCGTTTGCCTACTACGCCACGGCCGAAGAGCTGGACGGTGTGCCCGCCGATGTCCAGCAAGCCGCTTTGGCGGCGGCGCAAGCCGAGGGCCGTTCAGGCTACAAGCTCACGCTCAAGATGCCTTGCTACCTTCCGGTGATGCAGTTCGCTGCGCGCAGCGATCTGCGTGAAAAGCTGTACCGCGCCTATGTCACGCGCGCTTCAGATCAAGCTGAAGGGGAAGCCCGCAAGTTCGACAACACGGCACTGATCGGCGAGATCCTGGCGCTGCGGCGGGAAGAGGCCCAACTTCTGGGCTACGCCAACTTCGGCGAGGTTTCTGTGGTGCCCAAAATGGCCAAATCGCCTGCCGAAGTGGTGCACTTCCTGCGCGACCTGGCACGCCGCGCTCGCCCCTACGCGGAGAAAGACGTCGCTGACCTGCGGGCGTTTGCTGCAGAGCACCTCGGGCTGGCATCCCCCCAAGCGTGGGATTGGCCCTATATCTCCGAAAAGCTCAAGGAAGCGCGCTACGCGTTCAGCGAGCAGGAAGTGAAGCAGTATTTCACGGCGCCCAAAGTGCTCGCCGGGCTCTTCAAGATCATCGAAACCCTGTTTGAAGTCTCCATCCGCCGCGACACTGCTGCCGTATGGCACCCTGCCGTGGAGTTCTATCGCATCGAACGGCAAGGCCAGCTCGTAGGCCAGTTCTATTTGGACCAACCCGCACGCACCGGCAAGCGTGGCGGTGCATGGATGGACGATGTGCGCGCCCGCTGGCAGCGTCCCGATACCGGACAGCTGCAGACGCCCGTCGCGCATCTGGTCTGCAATTTTGCCGAAGGCGTGGATGGCAAACCGCCGCTACTGACCCACGACGATGTGATCACGCTCTTCCATGAGTTCGGTCATGGGCTGCATCACATGCTCACGCAGGTGAACGAACGTGACGTGTCGGGCATCAGTGGTGTGGAGTGGGATGCCGTGGAATTGCCCAGCCAGTTCATGGAGAACTTCTGCTGGGAGTGGGATGTGCTTAAGCACATGACAGCCCATGTGGACACCGGCGCCCCCCTGCCGCGAGACCTGTTCGACAAGATGATGGCTGCCAAGAACTTCCAGAGTGGCATGCAGACCTTGCGCCAGATCGAGTTTGCACTGTTCGACATGCTTCTGCATACCGAACATGATCCCGCGCAGGACTTCATGCCGCTGCTTGCACAAGTACGCAGTGAAGTGTCTGTGCTGCCACCCCCTGCATTCAGCCGCACCGCACACACCTTCAGCCACATCTTTGCTGGCGGGTACGCCGCGGGCTATTACAGCTACAAATGGGCTGAAGTTCTGAGCGCAGATGCGTATGCCGCATTTGAGGAAACTGCTGGCACCGATGGCTTGCCCAGCACCGAAACCGGCCGCCGGTATCGCGAAGCGATTCTGGAGGCTGGTGGCAGTCGTCCCGCCATGGAATCCTTCAAAGCCTTCCGCGGACGGGAACCAAGTTTGGACGCACTGCTGCGCCACCAGGGCATGGCCGAAGAGGCCGCCTCGCCCCGACCGAACTGAGGAGATTGATCACCATGCCAAAGCCGTTGTCCGCTTCGCTGCTCGCATCAGTTCTGATGACCCTCGCATGTGCCAGCGCACACGCGCAGACTGTCTACCGCATTGTTGGGCCAGATGGCAAGGTCACTTTCTCCGACCGCCCCCCAGCCGACGCTGCCGCGCAGCCGGCACGGACCACCGGCCTTGGTCCGACGGCACCGAATGCCGCTCTGCCGCTGGAACTGCGCCAACCTGCCACCCGTTTCCCTGTCACCCTCTACACGGGCTCTGATTGCACACCGTGCACGAGCGCGCGCAATCTGCTGATTGCGCGCGGCATTCCCTTCACGGAACGCACGGTGTCTACCAATGAGGACATCGACGCGCTGCAACGCCTGAGCGGGAGTACCAACCTCCCTTTCGGCACGATTGGCAGCCAGCAGTTGGCCGGTTTTTCAGACAGCGAATGGACCCAGTATCTGGATGCGGCGGGGTATCCAAAGCAGTCGCAATTGCCCGCCAACTACCGCAGGCCTGCGGCCATCCCATTGGTTGCGGTCAAAGCGGCTGAGCCAGCCTCTGCTGCCGCTTCAGGCCCCTCCGCCCGGGCGCAAGCACCGCAACGTACGCCAGCACCTGTCAACGAAGGGCCGACGCCCGGTAATCCAGCGGGCATCCGATTCTGAACCTGTTGACGCTGTCCGCGTCACAAGTCCGGCAGGTACGATGTGCAGCCGTCAAAAAGGAGCTCCTAGGCTCCTTTTTTTGCGACGACCTCAGGCCAAAGCAAAGCCTGCGACATCAATCCGGAAAGTCAGTATGTGAGCGTCTTCACACCTTCGGTTGTGCCCAGCAAGCATACCGACGCCTTCTGATGGGCGAACACTCCTACGGTAACCACGCCCGGCCACTGATTCACCTCGGATTCAAAAGCCAAAGGGTCGGCAATGCTCAAACCTTTTACATCGAGGATGTGCTGACCGTTGTCGGTTACCAAAGGCTGGCCGTCTTTCAGGCGCAAACTCGCCAGCCCACCCTTCTCCTCAAATCGGCGCGCGATCTGTTTGGTCGCCATGGGGATGACCTCGACCGGCAGAGGGAACTGCCCCAGGGACTGCACCAGCTTGGATTCATCTGCAATGCAGACAAAGCGCGAGGCCAGGGCCGCCACGATCTTCTCGCGCGTCAGGGCAGCGCCGCCGCCTTTGACCATGTAACCTCGGTTGTCGATTTCGTCCGCCCCGTCGATGTAGACCGACAGCGCTGGCACTTCATTGGCATCAAACACCGTGATACCCAATGCCTTGAGTTTCTCCGTGCTGGCGACCGAACTGGATACTGCCCCTTTGATCTGGTCTTTGATGGTGGCCAATGCGTCAATGAACTTGTTGACGGTGGAGCCAGTGCCGACCCCCACAATGTCGCCAGGCACCACATATTGCAGTGCTGCCCGGCCAACCAGGGTCTTGAGTTCGTCTTGGGAAAGTGGAGTGTGGGTCGTCATGGGAGAAAATCAGGGGTAATCCTCGAATTATCCCCCCATGTCCCTCATCCCCTACGCTCTCGCCCGTCCCTTTCTCTTCGGCCTGGATGCCGAAGCGGCCCACGAACTCACCATGGACATGCTGGCGCGCGGGCAGCGCACCCCCCTGCAGTGGGCATGGTGTAACGAGACCGTTGATGACCCAGTGGAATTGGCAGGGCTCACGTTTCCGAATCGCGTGGGTATGGCTGCCGGCCTGGATAAGAACGCACGTTGTATTGATGCGCTGGGTGCGATGGGCTTTGGATTTGTGGAAGTCGGAACCGTCACGCCCAAGGCTCAGCCGGGCAACCCTAAGCCCCGCATGTTCCGCCTGCCGCAAGCCCGTGCATTGATCAATCGGCTGGGTTTTAACAATGAAGGGTTAGATGCGTTTCTGCACAACGTGCAGCAAGCACAATTCCGCAAGCAGCACCGCAAGCACCGGATGCTGCTGGGCCTGAACATTGGCAAGAACGCAACGACGCCCATCGAAAACGCTACAACCGACTACCTCATAAGCCTGGACGGTGTTTACCCACACGCTGACTACGTCACCGTCAACATCAGTTCGCCAAACACGCAAAATCTGCGGGCATTGCAGAGCGACGCCGCGCTGGACGCATTGCTGGGGGCTGTTGCCGAGCGGCGCGAAGCATTGGCCATACTGCATGCGCGCCGTGTACCCGTCTTTGTGAAGATTGCGCCAGACTTGGACGAATCCCAGGTCGCCGTGATTGCGGCGACCTTGCTGCGGCATGGCATGGACGGTGTCATAGCCACCAACACCACCATCAGCAGAGCGGCGGTGAAGGGCTTGCGCCATGCCGATGAAACTGGTGGGCTCAGTGGGGCACCCGTTCTGGAGGCCAGCAACCAGGTGATTCGCCAACTCCGCGCCGCTCTCGGGAGTGAATTTCCCATCATCGGTGTAGGTGGCATCATGAGCGCGGAGGATGCGGTGAGCAAAATCCGTGCAGGTGCAAACGTCGTGCAAATCTACACTGGCCTGATCTACGAAGGCCCAGCACTGGTTGCAAGCGCAGCCAAAGCCATCAAGTGCATGGGCCAAAAATAGACGTGCCAAAAAACGGAGCGCCTGTTTCAGGAACTCCGTTTTTACCCGTTAGCCAGAGCCGGGGCGAGGGGCGGCAAATAGCGCCCGTTTTGCGGCCTCGCAGCTACAAAGCCTTGCGGCGCAAACGCATCACCAACGGCAGCACAACACCTGCCCATCGAATCAACCTGCGCGGCCCGGCAATCAACGCCATCCCAGCGACGGCTGCTACGGCTACGGGATGCTCACGCGCAAATCCGGCCGCTCGCAACAGCGTGGATTCGTCAACAGCCGTGGAGAGCCCTGGATTTCGCTCAGCCAGCGCGAGCGATTGAGCCCGTGCTGCACGACGGGCCCTGAGCCTTGCACGCTGCACTTCGATACGGTCCAAAACCTGCTTTTGCTCGGGCGTTGCGATTGCAAGAACCGCTTGTGGGATGTCTGCGCCGGATGATGGAGTGTTAACGGTAGACGTCACAGGCGCTCCTTGATATCTCGCCAATCCTGTGCCAGTTCATGGCGTGTCAGCGCAAAGCCATTGCCAGCACGCTGTGCGATGGATATCAGCGAAGCCAAGGCAGCAATCCATCCCAATGTCCACACACCTGCAACCAGCCACCCTACAAAGGTGCGTTGGGGGGTGTCCCAAAAATGCACGAGCACTGCCAACGACAGCATGATCAATGCCACCACCGTGAGCCCTGCCACCAAAATTGTCAGCACCAAAAGCTGCTGGAGGCGCTGCTTTTGGTCGTGCCACTCCAAGCGCGCCAACGCCATGCGGTCTTCCACGGCGATGGCGCCTTCAATGACATTGGCTCGCCAGCGGTTCACCAGCGATTCAAGTCCAAGCAAAGCGAGCCAATTCATCACAACCCTTTAAATAATGGAGCAATCACGCCGCGTAAAAAAACTTGCGGCGCGTCCCCACCCACCTATGTCCTCAACGACGCGCAAGCAGAAACCCGACCAATGCGCCCACTGCAAGTGCAGCGCCTGCCACTTGCCACGGCTCGTCGTGCGCATAACGGTCGGCAGCAATGGCTGCGTCTTTGGCTTGGCGTGCGGCGTCTTGGGCAGCGCGCACGGCGGACTCACGAACGTTGTGCATGCCATCGTCCAAACGCTGGCGCAGCAGCTTGATTTCAGGAACTGAATCCAGGTCCTTGTTGGCCAGGAGCCCCCGCAAATCAGAAACCAATTTTTCCAGTTCGCCCTGGGTGGTGTTCGTGTCGGAAGCAGTCATACGAGCCTTTCTACGATTACAAAAGTGACGGTACACGTCTAAAACAAGCACCTGGGCTCATCTTAGCGAACGGTGCATAAACCCCTCCGTAGGACGAGGACGCAAGTGGTTACCCATTTCACGCGCCTTGTGCCACATCGAGGGAGCGACCCCATGTTGTGCAAGGGCCAGGGGGCTTGTCAAGGCAAATGGTCAACATCGGTGAATACACCGGAACCATACCCGCCGAATGCACTAAGCCTGCTCGAAACCATCGAGCACATTGACCGCGTTGGTGCCCAATTCTGCAGCGGCGTAACCCCCTTCCAGCACAAACACCGTCGGCAGACCCAGCTGGGCCAACCGAGCACCGAGCCGCGTGAAATCCGAGGACGCGAGCGCAAATCGGGAGATTGGATCTCCTTCGAACGTGTCCAAGCCCAACGAGATCACCAGCGCGTCGGCACCAAAACCGCTCACGCGACTGCATGCATGTTCAAGAGCTTCCATCCATACCGTTGCACTCGTCCCAGCGGGGAGAGGCAAATTCAAATTGAAACCGGCTCCGACGCCCCGCCCGAGCTCATCGGAATGTCCCAGATAGAACGGGTACTCAGTGCGAGGGTCGCCATGGATGCTGATGAACAGCACATCACTTCGGTCATAAAAAATGCTCTGTGTACCGTTGCCGTGGTGATAGTCCACATCGAGCAACGCCACACGCCCAGCACCGTAGGCACGCAGGGCCTGTGCTGCCACGGCTGCATTGTTTAAAAAGCAGTAGCCCCCCATGAAATCTGGCCCCGCATGATGCCCCGGAGGGCGGGTGCAGCAAAACGCCGCGGGCGCACCCTGGGCCACCCTCAAGGCGGCACTGGCGGCAGCGTCGGCCCCAGCTTTGGCTGCCGCCCAGGTTCCCTCCGCCATAGGAGTGCCGTTGTCCATGGAGTAGAGGCCTAACCTGGCAACAAAGTTATCGGGCTCAACATCGCTGCGCAAGGTGCGAACAGGCCATACGGAAGGAAAGGGCTGTACAGACGAGTTGGCAGGATCTAATGCCAACCATTGCGACCACGCCGTCTGCAGAAAATCGAGGTAACGCGAAGAGTGCACTTGCCGCGCGAACGGCATGCTGTCTGCGTCGGGCACAAGCATCAAGTGCCCACGCGCGCGCAA
This sequence comes from Acidovorax sp., assembly GCA_039593925.1. Classification (GTDB taxonomy): domain Bacteria; phylum Pseudomonadota; class Gammaproteobacteria; order Burkholderiales; family Burkholderiaceae_C; genus Acidovorax. The sequence goes on along the minus strand of JBCNOJ010000006.1, from coordinate 6,089 downwards.
CGATGCTTCCACGTACTCTGCGCGTTCCGGTTTTTCAAAACATGGCACCCGCTCGCCCCGGAAGAACTCGTGGAGAGGCGCGTGCTGCTTGTGCAAAGGGTTGTAAAACGTGATCATGTGCGGCGATAGATCTTGGTGCGGCGAACATGACACTGTAGCTGCCACCCCGAACCGCCGCGCCCGCCCCACGGAGAGAATGCGTCTACAGTGCGTGTCCCAAAGCAAAAAAACCCCTCCAGTTTTAACTGGAGGGGTTTTGAATCTGGTGGGTGATACATGGATCGAACATGTGACCCCTGCCGTGTGAAGGCAGTGCTCTACCGCTGAGCTAATCACCCTACGTGCAGGCCATGCAAAGACCAGCACACGATCTGCCAGCAACATGGTGGGTGATACATGGATCGAACATGTGACCCCTGCCGTGTGAAGGCAGTGCTCTACCGCTGAGCTAATCACCCTTGTCGCTGTGACAGCCTTCGATTATGGCACAGCTTTTCCAACCTATCGGGCAACATGCCAAATTGTTTTGCCACCGCTGGCCTTGTCTATCTGGGCAAGTACCTCTGCGTGGGCTGCTTGTTCCTGCTCACTGGCTCGAAGGACAGGCAACGTCAGGCTGCGCAAATCAATGTTCATCACCTTCACGCCGCCGCTATCACTGTCTTGGACATCATCAACGATGAGCAATGCATCCTGCCCCCGGGTGAGGTTGATGTACACATCGGCAAGCAGCTCGGCGTCCAGCAAAGCGCCGTGCAATGTGCGGCCAGAGTTGTCCACGCCCAACCGGTCGCACAAGGCGTCCAGCGAGTTGCGCTTGCCGGGGTACATCTCCTTGGCCATGGCCAGCGTGTCGGTCACGCTTTCGACGTAGGTGCGGAAGCCCGGACGCCCCACCAACTCCAGCTCCTTGTTCAAGAAGCCCACGTCGAATGCCGCGTTGTGGATGATGATTTCCGCTCCCTGCAGATACTGCAGGATGTCATCCACCACCTCGGCAAATTTTGGCTTGTCTTTCAGGAACTCGTTGCTGATGCCGTGCACCTTCAGCGCATCCTCATGGCTGTCGCGGCCAGGGTTAAAGTAAAGGTGCAGGTTGTTGCCAGTGAGCTTGCGGTTGAGGAGCTCCACACAACCCAACTCAATGATGCGGTCTCCCCCTTCGGCTGAAAGACCGGTGGTCTCGGTATCCAGAACGATCTGGCGAGTCATGCTGCCCCCCCCGTCCGGTACTTCGCCCCCTCGCTGCCCGCCAACACGGCATGTGCTTGCCTGAGGCGGCCTAGCGCTGCGCTCATCAATGATTCTCCTTGGCGTGATTGATCGTGTACTTGGGAATCTCCACCACCAGATCCTGCTGGGCGAGGATAGCCTGGCAAGACAGGCGGGACTGCGGCTCCAGGCCCCATGCGCGGTCAAGCAGATCCTCTTCCTCTTCTTCTGCCGCGTTCAGCGAATTCAGCCCCTGGCGCACGATGACGTGGCAGGTAGTGCACGCGCAACTCATATCGCAGGCGTGCTCAATGTTGATGCGATTGTCGAGCAGCGCTTCACAGACCGAGGTGCCAGCGGGTGCCGTGATTTCAGCGCCGGTCGGGCAGTATTCGGGATGGGGAAGTATCTTGATAACAGGCATGGGTCAGTGTTTTTCTTATTCAGTGGTTTGCATCAGGCAGGTTCACAACGTTTGCACGTTTCTGCCCGCCAGCGCCTGCTGGATGCCGCGGTTCATGCGCTGTGCAGCGAAGGCCTCGGTGCCCTTCGCCAACGCTTCGGTGGCGGCCTCAATGGTTGTGGCGTCGTCCGCATCGCGCTGGGCGCGCAGCGCCACCATCAGCGCGTCGATAGCAGCGCGCGCTTGCTCGGTGAGCAGATCCCCATCCGCATCCAGCGCGCTTTGGGTTGCCAAGAGCATGCGGTCGGCATCAACCCGCGCCTCAACCACGGCGCGGGCCTTCATGTCCTGCGCGGCGGTCGAAAACCCGTCCTGCAACATGCGCGCAATCTGATCGTCCGACAGGCCGTAGGAAGGCTTGACGTCGATGTGCGCCTCAACCCCACTGCCCTGCTCCTTCGCACTCACGCTCAGCAAACCATCGGCATCGACGGTAAAAGTCACACGGATGCGCGCGGCGCCCGCTGCCATGGGGGGTATGCCCCGCAACTCGAAGCGCGCAAGGCTGCGGCAATCCTGAACCAGGTCGCGCTCACCTTGCACGACATGGACCGCCAGGGCCGTCTGGCCATCCTTGTAGGTCGTGAAATCCTGCGCCTTGGCGGTGGGTATGGTTTCGTTGCGCGCCACGATGCGCTCCACCAAGCCACCCATGGTCTCAATGCCCAGCGACAGCGGGATCACATCCAGCAGCAGCAGGTCGCCCGCAGTGTTGTTGCCTGCAAGCTGGTTGGCTTGGATAGCCGCCCCCAAGGCCACCACCTCGTCGGGGTTGAGGTTGGTCAACGGGTCTTTGCCGAAGAAGTCAGCCACCGCTCTCTGTACCTGCGGCATACGGGTGGAGCCGCCGACCATGACCACGCCCTGCACTTCGTCACGCCCAAGCTGAGCATCGCGCAGGGCACGGCGTACGGCGGCCATCGAACGTGCCGTCAGCGACGCAGTCGCTGCCTCAAAATCGGATCTTTTGACATCAAATTGGACCTCAGCGCCCGCCACTACTGCGCTGAAAGCTATCGTATTCGTAGCAGTCAATCCCTCCTTGCAGGCACGCGCTGCGATGCTCACGGCAGCCTTGTCTGCCGGCGTGACGGCCTGCAGGCCCAATTGCGCCAACACCCAGTCGCCCAACGCTGCATCGTAATCGTCACCACCGAGTGCTGAATCCCCACCCGTGGCAATGACCTCAAACACACCTTGTGTGAGGCGCAAGATCGAAATGTCAAAGGTGCCGCCGCCCAAGTCGTAAACGGCATAAACCCCTTCGCTGGCATTGTCGAGACCATAGGCAATGGCCGCTGCGGTCGGTTCGTTGATCAAGCGCAACAAATGGATGCCCGCGAGCTTGGCTGCGTCCTTGGTGGCTTGGCGCTGAGCATCATCGAAATATGCAGGCACAGTGATCACCGCGCCATACAAATCGTCATTGAAGGTGTCTTCAGCCCGGTAGCGCAGCGTCGCAAGGATCTCGGCACTGACTTCGACAGGCGACTTGGCCCCCTCTACCGTGGAGATGCTCACCATCCCCTCAGCGCCAGCGTTGGCCACCGTTGTGACAAAGTCGTAAGGCAGCTTGCCAGGCTCTGAAACGTCCTTCAGGCCGCGCCCCATGAAGCGCTTTACGGAAGCAATGGTGTTGCGGGGGTCCTGGGCCTGCGCAGCGATGGCGTCATAGCCGATCTGGCGACCGCCGTTGCCAAGGTAACGCACCACCGACGGCAGCAACACCCTGCCCTGCGCATCGGGCAGGCACTCGGACACGCCGTTGCGCACAGCGGCAACCAGCGAATGGGTAGTACCCAGGTCAATGCCCACCGCAATGCGGCGCTCATGCGGATTGGGGGACTGGCCGGGTTCGGAAATCTGCAGAAGCGCCATGGAAAATTCGGTTCTCAACGTGGTGGGGTTGACCACTGCACGAGCAAGCAGCGCGGACACCCCATGAAAGGCTAAACGGTATGGGCGCTATTGTCCCAGTTGATCCCGGCGGCGTTCGATGTCATCTGCAAATCGCGCAATGAACATGAGGGCTCTGACCTGCTGCGCAGCGGCGGCGTAGTCCTGCTGCTCATCGATGAGTTGACCACAGTGGCCCAGCGAATCGCGTCGCGCTTGCTTGACTTCATCCTCAAGGGCGTCCAGATCACCCTCGGAGCCAGCCTCTTCAAGGGCCTCCCGCCATTCCATCTGCTGCACCAAAAAGGCACCTGGCATGGCCGTGTTGCTTTCGGCCTGGATGGGGGCACCATGCAATTCACACAGATAGGCAGCCCTGCGCATCGGATCCTTCAGGCGCTGGTAGGCCTCATTGATGCGCACAGACCATTGCATGGCCACGCGCTGAGCAATTGCGCCCTGAGCAGCAAACTTATCGGGATGGGCTTCGCGCTGAAGCTCCTTCCACCGCGCGTCGATGGCACTGCGATCTTGCGCCCAAGTGGCGGGCAGTCCAAACAGTTCGAAATCGTCAGAATGCAGGTTCATGCGCGGACATCAAAAGCAAAAGCAAAAATCCAAGAAAAAACCGCCAGCACGCAGCGCGATGGCGGTTTGGCAGCACAACAGCAGCGTTCAATCAAACGCGGAAACTCTCCCCGCAACCGCAGCGGTCCCGCTCATTGGGGTTGTTGAATTTGAAACCCTCGTTCAGCCCCTCGCGCACGAAGTCAAGCTCGGTACCGTCGATGTACGCCAGGCTCTTGGGATCAATGAGCAGTTTGACGCCATGGTTTTCAAACACGACGTCCTCAGGCTCGCTCTCGTCCACGTACTCCAGCTTGTAAGCCAGCCCGGAGCAACCGGTTGTCTTGACACCCAGGCGCACACCCAGCCCCTTGCCCCGGCGGGACAGGTAGCGGTTCACATGCCGGGCGGCGGCTTCAGTCAGCGTAATGGCCATGGTGCTCAGGCAGCGGCATCCGTGGTGGCTGCGTGTTTGGTTTTGTAATCCAGCACGGCGGCCTTGATGGCGTCCTCGGCGAGGATGGAACAGTGCACCTTCACAGGCGGCAGTGCCAGTTCTTCAGCGATTTCGCTGTTCTTAAGGGCTGCGGCTTCATCCAGCGTCTTGCCCTTAACCCACTCGGTCACCAGCGACGACGAGGCGATCGCAGAGCCGCAGCCATAGGTCTTGAAGCGCGCGTCTTCGATCACGCCGGTGGCGGGATTCACCTTGATCTGCAGCTTCATAACGCCGCCACAGGCAGGCGCGCCCACCATGCCGGTGCCCACCGAATCATCACCCTTGTCGAACGAGCCCACATTGCGGGGGTTCTCGTAATGGTCAACCACTTTGTCTGAGTAAGCCATGATGTCTACCTCTTCAATACGTTCAAAATCTTCAGGGCATCAATGCGCAGCCCACTGAATGGTGCTGATGTCAATGCCATCCTTGTACATTTCCCACAGCGGGCTCAACTCGCGAAGGCGAGCCACGTTCTCGCGGATGGTGGAAATGGCGTAATCGATCTCTTCTTCCGTAGTGAAACGCCCAATGGTCATGCGCAAGCTGCTGTGCGCAAGTTCGTCGCTGCGGCCCAGCGCCCGCAATACATAGCTCGGCTCCAGACTGGCCGACGTACATGCCGAGCCAGACGACACTGCAAGGCCCTTGATCCCCATGATGAGCGATTCGCCTTCGACGTAGTTGAAGCTCATGTTCAGGTTCTGGGGCACGCGGCGCTCCATGCTGCCATTGATGAACACCTGCTCGATGTCCTTCAGGCCGTCGAGCAGGCGCTGCTGCAGGGCGCGGGCCTTGGCGTTGCTCTCTGCCATTTCTTCCTTGGCGATGCGAAAGGCCTCGCCCATGCCCACGATCTGGTGCGTGGGCAGCGTGCCCGACCGCATGCCACGCTCGTGACCGCCGCCGTGCATCTGGGCTTCCAGCCGCACTCGGGGCTTGCGGCGAACGAACAGCGCACCGACACCCTTGGGGCCATAAGTCTTGTGCGCGGTCATGCTCATCAAATCAACAGGGAGCGTTGCCATGTCGATATCAACCCGGCCCGTGGCCTGGGCAGCATCGACGTGGAACAGAATGCCCTTTTCACGGCACAGCGTGCCGATGGCAGGGATGTCCTGGATCACGCCGATTTCGTTGTTCACGAACAGCACGCTGATCAGGATGGTGTCGGGGCGGATAGCAGCCTTGAGCGCGTCCATGTTCACCAAACCGTCTTCCTGCACGTCAAGGTAGGTCACCTCGAAGCCCTGACGCTCCAGCTCACGCATGGTGTCAAGCACTGCCTTGTGCTCGGTCTTGAGCGTGATGAGGTGCTTGCCCTTGCCCTTGTAGAACTGCGCTGCGCCCTTCAAAGCCAGATTGGTCGACGCGGTGGCACCGCTGGTCCAGACCATTTCCCGCGGGTCGGCACCAATCAGGTGTGCCACTTGCACACGCGCCTTTTCGACG
>JBCNOJ010000059.1:0-15906 GCA_039593925.1 Acidovorax sp. | reverse complement strand
CACATGCGTACCTCTACACCCGAACGTCAGAGCCTTGCATGACCGAACCCATCCTTACACTCAACGGCCTTCGAAAGTCCTTTGGGCCCACCGACATCATCCGTGGCGTGGACCTGGACCTGCGGCGCCAGGAGCGCCATGCGCTCATCGGCCCCAATGGGGCCGGCAAGTCCACCGTGTTTCACTTGATCTCCGGCAATCTGCGGCCCACGGCGGGCGAGATTGTGTTCAACGGACAGCGCATCGACGGCCAATCGCCCCAGGCCATCAACCGCCAGGGGTTGGCGCGTTCGTTCCAGATCACGAACATCTTCCCCAAGCTCACGGTGTTCGAGAACCTGCGCCTGGCCGTCATGCGCTCGCACGGGTTGCAATACACGTTCTGGCGCTTTATCGACAACGCGCACAAGGTGCGTGAGCAGACCGAGCGCCTGCTGGAGCTGGTGCGCCTGCAAGCCAAGGCGCCCATGCTGGCGGCCGAACTCTCGTACTCCGAGCAGCGCTCGCTGGAGATTGCCATGACGCTGGCCAGCGACCCGCAGGCCATCCTGCTGGACGAGCCCATGGCGGGCATGTCCAACGAAGAGACGGCTTACACGGCCGAGCTGATCTGCGAGGTGACAAAGGGCAGGGCGCTGTTGATCGTCGAGCACGACATGCAGGTGGTTTTTTCCATCAGCGACCGCATCAGCGTGCTGGTGTACGGCCAGGTGATTGCCTCGGGCACCCCGGACGAGATTCGGGAGAACGCTGCCGTCAAAGAGGCCTACCTGGGCGAGGAGGTGGCCGCATGAGCCCCACCAACACGCCTTCGGGGCATGCGGATACCTGCGGCCCATTGCTGCAGGTCGATCAGCTTCACGCCCACTATGGCAAGAGCCACATCCTGCACGGAGTTTCGTTCGAGGTGCAGCAGGGCGAAGTGGTGAGCCTGCTGGGCCGCAACGGCTCGGGCCGATCCACCACCATGAAGGCCCTCATGGGCCTGGTGCCCCCGACCAGCGGCGCCGTGCGGCTGCAGGGCCGAACGCTCACGGGCCTGCGGCCTTACACCGTCTGCCGCGCGGGCCTGGCCTATGTGCCCGAAGAGCGCGAAGTCTTCACCAATCTCACCGTCGACGAAAACCTACGCATGGGCGAGCAGCCCACGGTGCCCGGCGCGGTGCGCTGGACCATGGAGCAGATGTTCGACTACTTCCCGCGCTTGAAAGAACGGCGCAACACCAAGGCGGGCAGCCTTTCGGGCGGCGAGCAGCAGATGCTCACCATCTGCCGCTCACTGCTTGGCAACCCGCTGGTGCTTTTGATCGATGAGCCCACCGAGGGTCTGGCGCCCAAGATCGTGGCGGCCGTGGGTGAATGCATCCGCGACATGCACCGCAGAGGTGTCTCAGTGGTGCTGGTGGAGCAAAAGCTGGCCATCGCGCTCAAGGTCTCCACCCGCGTGTGCGTGATGGGGCACGGGAGCATCGTGTTTGAAGGCTCGCCCGAGGCGCTGCTGTCCAACGAGCAATTGCTGGCCGACTGGTTGGCAGTCTGACCTGCAATCAACCCACATCCCCGCATCCAGGCAACACAACACACCATGGAATCGATCCAGAACAAAGTCATCATCTCCTGTGCGGTCACCGGCTCGGTGCATACCCCCAGCATGTCACCCCATCTGCCGCTCACGCCCGACGAAATCGCCACCCAGGCCATCGAGGCAGCGCAAGCGGGCGCCGCCATCCTGCACCTGCATGCGCGCAACCCGGCCGACGGCAGCCCCACGGCAGACCCTGCGGTGTTCGATCGGTTCGTGCCGCGCATCAAGGCCGCTACCGACGCCGTAATCAACATCACCACCGGCGGCAGTACCCGCATGACACTCCAGGAGCGGCTGGCCTATCCGCTGCAGGCGCAGCCCGAGATGTGTTCGCTGAACATGGGCTCGATGAACTTCTCCATCCACCCCGCTGCACGCAAGATCCACGAGTGGCGCCACGCGTGGGAGAAGCCGTACATCGAGGGCATGGAGGACCTGATCTTTCGCAACACCTTCCGCGACATCAAGCACATCCTGAAGGTGCTGGGTGAGGACTGCGGCACGCGCTTCGAGTTCGAGTGCTACGACGTGGGCCACCTGTACAACCTGGCGCATTTTGTGGACGAAGGGCTCATCCAGGGGCCGATGTTCATCCAGGCCATTCTGGGCGTGCTCGGCGGTCTGGGCCCCGACCCGGAGAACCTGTACCTGATGAAGTCCACCGCCGACCGCCTGTTCGGACGTGGGGGCTATCGCCTGTCGGTGCTGGGGGCCGGGCGCCACCAGATGCCACTGCTCACCATGGGCGCGGTGATGGGCAGCCATGTGCGGGTGGGGCTGGAAGACAGCCTGTACCTGGGCAAAGGCGAGCTGGCCACCTCGTGCGCGGATCAGGTGCACAAGATCCGCCGCATCCTGCAGGAGCTGTCTTTGCAGGCCGCAACGCCTGCTGAGGCGCGGGCCATGCTGGGCCTCAAGGGGGCTGACAAGGTCGCCTTCTGAAACGCTCCAACACACACCGATTTATGAAAGAGAGAAGAAACCCATGAGCAAGCTGTTGCAGAACAAGGTGGCCATCGTGACGGGCGCTGGCGGTGGCCTGGGGCGGGCCCATGCACTGGAGTTGGCGCGCCATGGCGCGCGCGTGGTGGTGAATGACCTGGGTGGTGACCGGGTGGACTCGGCGGCGCAGCGCGTGGCCGAAGACATCCGCAGTGCAGGCGGTGAAGCGCTGGTCGATGGCGGCGACGTGACCCAGCCAGCGCAAATGCAAGCCATGGTGGAAAAAGCGGTGGCTCTTTGGGGCCGCGTGGACATCCTGGTGAACAACGCAGGCATCCTGCGCGACAAATCGTTTGCCAAGATGACGCTGGATGACTTCCGCCTGGTGATGGACGTGCACCTGATGGGCGCCGTCCATTGCACCAAGGCTGTGTGGGAACTGATGCGCGCGCAGGGCCACGGCCGCATTGTCATGACCACCTCGTCTTCGGGCCTGTACGGCAACTTTGGCCAGGCGAACTATGGGGCAGCCAAGATGGCGCTGGTGGGGCTGATGCAGACCCTGGCGCTGGAAGGCGCCAAGCACAACATCTGCGTGAACTGCCTGGCGCCCAGCGCCGCCACCGGGATGACACACGGTGTGCTGCCGGGTGAGGCACTGGCCCACCTGGCGCCCGAACACGTGAGCCCTGGGCTGATTGCGCTGGTGGCCGACGACGCGCCCACGCGCATGGTCCTGCTGGCCGGCGCTGGCAGTTTCGAGGCGGCCCACATCACCATGACGCAGGGCATCCACGTGGGCGACACGCCGCATGCTGCACACGCGGTGCACAGCAACCTGCAGCAGGTGCAGTCCCGCCAGGGCGAGGTGGTGCCAGCGTCGGGCTGGGCGCAGTACCAGCATGAGCTTGCCAAGGCCGGGCTGCCGATGGAAGAGGCCGCCACGGCGTAGCCACCCCCTTGCACATTGGCCACGCACAACGAATGTGAGGCGCGCACATAGCGCGTCGCGCGCCCCGCCATCAGACTGGGCCTGGGCGGCACCGTACCTCGCCGCCCGGCATTTGAACGACAACACAAGGAGACAACATGCAAACACAACGGTTCAGACATGCCTTGGGCGCCCCTGTGAAGGGGATTCTTCTCGCGAGCGCCGCAGCGGCACTCATGGCCTGTGGTGGCAGTGGCAGTGCTGAAACAGCCGCCACGCCGCTCTCATGCGACAAGCTTGCGGGAATGGCCATACCGGCATCCGCCATCGGCCTGCCCACCACGGGCGGCGCTGTGCTCAGCGCCGCACTGGTGGACGCCAGTGGCAGTGGTGCGGCTGCGGTGCCCGCACATTGCCTGGTCACGGCAAAGATCGCGCCCGTGGATGCGGCTGCCCCCGACATCCGCTTCAACGTGGCACTGCCCCAGGCCTGGAACCACAAGGCCATGATGCTCGGCGGGGGCGGATTCAATGGCTCCGTGCCGAATGTGCGCGGTAACGTCTCCAACGGCCCGGTGGACCAGCCCACCCCCATCGGACGTGGCTACGCCACCTTTGCCAGTGACTCGGGCCACCAGGCCAATGAATACGGTTCGCAGGACGGGACCTGGGGATTGAACGAGGAGGCTGTGCGCAATTTCGGCGGCGATGCGCTCAAGAAAACCCGTGATGCTGCCATGCACATCATCAAGGCCCGCTACGCCGCCGGCCCTCAGAAGTCGTATTTCGCGGGTGGCTCCACGGGTGGGCGCGAAGCCCTGGCCGCCATCCAGCGCTGGCCCGCCGACTGGGACGGCGCCATTGCCTGGTACCCCGCCTGGAACGACGCCGCAGCCCTGCTGGGCGGACACCGCAGCAACATTGCGCTGGCGCAGCCGGGTGCCTACCCCAACACGCCCAAACGCGCGCTGGTGTACCGCGCCGCCATGGAAGCCTGCGACGGGCTGGACGGCGTGGCGGATGGCCTCATCAGCGACCAGCGCCAATGCAATGCGCGATTTGACCCGGCCACCGCCACCGTGGGCGGCGCTGCACTGCGTTGCGCGGGTGGGGCCGACACGGGTGACACCTGCCTGTCGGATGCGCAGATCCGCGCGCTGAAGGTGATGAACAGCGACACCGTCTTCAACTTCAGGCTGGCCAGCGGCGAAACCCGCTACCCCGGCTACAACGTGTGGGGCGCTGACCTGGGCATCACCTCCAACACCTCGGCCGTGCAGCCCGTGGTCACGTTCCTGGCACTCGGTACCACCGCGCCCACCATGCCCATGCCGCGCTCGGCGCCGTACATCAGCGTGCTGGTGGACCAGTGGATCAAGTATTCGGTCACGCGCGATGCTGGCTTCAACTCGCTGCTGCTCGATCCCGAAAACCCCGGCCCTTACGCCACGCGCATCAGTGACCTGAGCCGCCAGCTCGACACCAGCTCCGACATCTCCGCGTTTGCTGCACGGGGTGGCAAGCTTCTGCTGACGCATGGCCTGGCCGACGTGCTGGTCAGCTCCCGCGCCACGGAGGACTACTACCGCCGCCTGCAAAGCCAGATGGGTGCCGACCGCGTCAAATCGTTCGTGCGGTACTACGAAGTGCCCGGTCTGGGCCATGCCGTGAGCACGGCCTTCAATGCCACCTGGGATTCCGTCACCACGCTGGAGCGCTGGGCCGAACAGGGCACCAGCCCCAGCAACCAGATCACCACCGACGTGACCGGTGTGCCGGGACGCACACGCCCCTTGTGCGACTACCCCCAGTGGCCCCGGTACAAGGGCACAGGCGACGTGAACACCGCAAGCTCCTTCGTGTGCGCTGAATAACGGAGGAGGTGCAGCGCCGATAAGACATCGGCACTGCATGGCTGAGGGTTCTGGGGTACGATAACTGTATGAAAACACAGTTATCGAGGTGGGCTTGCACCGCTAGCCTGCCTCGGTGTTCATCCAGCCATGGCCCGTACCTTCATTGATACCTCTGATGCGCCCGTACCGCCCGAGGAGGTGCGCATTCCCCTGCAGGCCATCCGGGGCCGGGGGGCGGCCAGCACCCTGGCGCACCGGTTCTCGCGCGATGTGCGCGAGGTGGCCGACGACGGCTGGGGCCCCGGCAAGTGGGATGGCGAAGGCGTTGATTCCATCCAGCCCGCCGCCGCAGCCACCCGCGTGCACCTGGAAACCGCACGCAGCGCCATCTGTGCCAATGACTCGCCCGACATCTTCTTCGAGCTCTCGGTAAACCCCTACCGGGGCTGCGAACACGGCTGCATTTATTGCTACGCCAGGCCTACGCACAGCTATCTCAACTTCTCTCCGGGGCTCGACTTTGAAACGCAGATCATTGCCAAGCAGAACATTGCCGCCTTGCTGCGCAGCGAGTTGTGCGCGCCGCGCTATGTGCCGCGCCTTTTGAACATCGGCTCCGCCACCGACTGCTACCAGCCCGTGGAGCGCGAACTGAAACTCACACGCAGCCTCATCGAGGTGATGGGCGAGGCAGGCCACCCGTTTTCGCTCATCACCAAATCCAGCGGTGTGGAGCGTGACCTCGACCTGCTAGGCCCGCTGGCCGCACAGCGCCTGGCGGCGGTTTACGTCACCATCACCACGCTCGATGCGCAACTGGCCCGCCGCCTGGAACCCCGTGCCGCCGCGCCCCACCGACGCTTGCGCACCATCCGTGCCCTGGCCGACGCAGGTGTGCCCGTTGGGGTGAGCGTGGCACCACAAATCCCGTTCATCACGGAAGACATGGAGCAGGTGCTGGAGGCCGCGCACAGTGCGGGCGCGCGCAGCGCCTTCTACACCGTGCTGCGCCTGCCGTGGGAGCTGGACGCGCTGTTTCGCGAATGGCTGCAGGTGCACTACCCGCAGCGTGCGGCCCGTGTGATGGCGCGTGTGCAAGACCTGCATCACCTTACCGACGCTCAGCGCAGCGCAGGCAAAACCTACAACAGCGACTTTGTGTCCCGCATGAAGGGCAGCGGGCTGTGGGCCGACCTGGTGCGCCAGCGCTTCACCACCACCTGCCGCAAACTGGGCCTGAACCGCGAACGGGTCGAGTTGGACCTGTCGCAGTTCCGGCCTGGTTCGTTGCGGGGGCAAAGCAGCCTTTTTTGAAGGCGTGCGCAACCTGAATCTGAATAAAAAATGCCTCCAGCGCTTGCCCATAAAGCGCTGATAGCTATCAAAAATATAGCTTTGCTGGTCTGGTTGGCATCACACGCCCCAGATGCCCTGCACCACCTGTGTGTACAGCGGAATGCCCAGCACGATGTTCAGCGGAAACGTCAGCCCCAGTGACAAGCTCACATACAGCGACGGGTGTGCCTCAGGGATGGCATAACGCACCACGGCAGGCACAGCGATGTACGAAGCGCTGGCACCCAGCACCATCAGCAGCACCGCATCGCCCGCGGGCACCTTGGCCGCCCAGGCCAAACCCAGTGCCAGGCTGGCGTGCACCAACGGCCCCAGCACTGCGTAGGCCAGCAACCAGGGGGACTGCTGGCGCACTGCGGGAAGGTTGCGCGCCGTGGCAAGCCCCATGTCCAGCAGGAACAGGCACAACATGCCTTTGAACAGGTCGCCCGAAAACGGCTGCATGGCCGCCTTGTCCGTGTCGCCGGTCAACATGCCGATCACCATGGCACCCAACAGCAGCAGCTGTGTGCCATCGGTAAACGACTCGTGCAGGATCTTTCCCATCGACAGGCCGGACCCGCCGTGCCCTGTGCGCGAAGCGGCAGTGGACACCCCAGCCGCGCCGGGCGCAGCCATGGCCAGCATCGGCTGCGCGTGAAGGCTTGGCGCGGTGTGAGGCGCATGGGCCGCGGCAGCCAGCCGCTGGCGCTGCGCATTGGCCAGCATCACCGCCAAGATGATGGCGGGAGACTCCATCAGCGCCATGGCGGCCGCCATATAGCCGCCATACGGCACGTTGTGCGACTCCAGATATTGAGTTGCCGCCACAAACGTCACCGCACTCACCGACCCATAGGTGGCCGCCACAGCGGCTGCGTTAAAACCCGACAGCACCCGCCGCAGCAGCACATAGCCGATCAGCGGAACCACAATGGCCAACAGCATTGCAAGGCCCAGGCTGCTGGCCACACTCGAAGTCAGGCCCGATGCGGACAGCGCAAAGCCCCCCTTCAGCCCCAGCGCCACCAGCAGGTAGATCGACAGAAATTTGGAGATGGCCGCAGGCATCTCGAGGTTGGATCGGACCAGACCTGCAAACACCCCCAGGGCAAAAAACAATATCGCAGGGTCCAACAGGCTTTGCATCATTCACTCCTTTCGCGGCGATGGTAGGCAGCGCAGGGCGTTAAGTAAAATCGATTTGAATGTGGATATGTATAGATAAATATCTATGAACATTACTTTTCGCCAGTTGCGGCTCTTCCTGGCGTTGGCGGAAACCGGCAGCGTCAGCGCTGCGGCGCGTGTCATGCACGTCACACAGCCCACTGCGTCCATGCAACTGCGCGAGGTGACCCAGGCCGTGGGCCTGCCGCTGTACGAAGTCATCTCTCGCCGCGTACACCTCACTGAAGCGGGCCAGGCACTGGCACGCACCGCGCGCGCCATTGCGGGAGAGTGGGATGGGTTCGAGCAGCGTGTGTCGGCCGCCAAAGGGCTCACCAGCGGGCGCCTCAAGGTTGCCGTGGTCAGCACCGCCAAATACTTCGTGCCGCGCCTGCTGGGCAGCTTCTGCAAGCTGCATCCGCAGATCGACATCTCGCTGGAGGTGCTCAATCGCGACCATGTCATCCACCGCCTGCGCGGCAACCTGGACGACCTCTACGTCATGTCGATGCCCCCGGCAGATTTGCCCCTGGAGGACCAGATCCTCATGCCCAACCCACTCGTCGTCATTGCCCCGACGGGTCATCCGCTTGCGCTCAAAAAACGGGTCAAACTCGCCCAGCTGCAGGCCGAGCGCTTCATCCTGCGCGAAAAAGGTTCTGGCACCCGCATGGCCGCTGACGCTCACTTGCGGCAGCTGGGCTTTGCTCCTGTCGCTGTGCTGGAACTGGGCAGCAACGAGGCCATCAAGGAATCGGTGGAAGGCCAGCTCGGCGTTTCCATCGTGTCGCGCCATGCCTTGGGCGCGCACCACGAAGGATTGGCGGTGCTTAACGTGCAAGGGTTCCCCATCCAGTCGCAATGGCACCTGGTCTGGCCCAAAGGCAAACAGCTGTCACCGATCGCCGAGGTGTTTCGGGGACACCTGATGGGGGTGGCGCAGGGGTGGGTGGACAGCCGGTGACCGCGCAGGCATTGAGCTCACCGCTGCTCGACGGAGCGCGGCCTTTGTGTGGTCCCTGCGCAGCGTCAGCGCGCGGGATTGCGGCAACGTTCAAGCCTATTGCCTCTGAGGTTTGCCAAAATAGCAAGCCACAAATGAAGCGCCTACATTCGTCACCATGCCTACGCAAATGGCCGTCGCCGTGCTAATTTTTGGAGTGGTTTTCTGCTCGTTTTTCTGGGGTGGGTTGCGCATTGCGCTGAAAAGCAAGCGGCACCTGAAAACGCAAGGCAGACTCAGGAAATCTTGGGTGGAAAAAACGGGACAGCTCAACAGCAGCCGTCAGTCTTTCTCGCCGCGGGTCGAGTATGTGTATGCCGTTGACGGAAAAAACTATGTAGGTAGAGAGTTGCGCATACCGGGGCGATCACTGCGAACTCGGCACGAGGCAGCTAAAGCCTTGTCCCCTTACACAACAGGCTTTCCGCTGGCGGTTTGGTACGACCCTGCCGCCCCTCATATTTGCTACCTTGAAAAGACCCACCCTTTGGAGGCGGGCTTGCCCGTCATGTTTGGTGGAATTCTCATTGTGGGAAGCTTGTTTGCGCTGGTCTCAACGAAGTAGTCCCAGATCTGCGGTTACTGCACACCCCGACGAATTCTCTGCCCGCCCGGCGTCTGCCAGCGATCTGCGCGGATGCAAGCGGGCGCGTCAGCGCGTAGACACAGGTGTTTCTGCGGGTGATGCCAACTGCCCGCCGAGCACTTTCCACAGCGCCACGCGGTTGGCCTGCTCGGACTGGCGCAGGCCGATCAGCGCCTGCTGCGCGGCGTACAGGCTGCGCTGTGCATCCAGCACAGTGAGGTAGTTGTCCACACCCGAAGTGAAACGCGCTTCGGACAATTCAAACGCGCGCGCGTTGGCATCCACCACGGCCTGCTGCGCCGACAGGCGCTCTTGCCACTGCGCCCGCTCGGCCAGGGCATCAGATGCTTCGCGAAAGGCGGTCTGGATGGATTTTTCGTACTGCGCCACGGCGATGTCGCGGCTGGCCTGTGCCACGTCCACGGCGGCACGGGCACTGCCGCCGTCGAAGATGGGCCAGCGGATCTGGGGCACAAAGCTCCAGGTGGAGTTGCCACTGCTGAGCAGATCGCCCAGCTCCCGGCTGCCAAAACCGATGCTGGTGCTCAGCGTGATGGTGGGGAACATCGCCGCGCGCGCCGCAGCCACATTGGCCGACAGGGCCTGCAGGTTGTATTCGGATGCACGCACGTCAGGGCGCTCCAGCAACAGGCTGGAAGGCAAGTCGGCCGGCAGCACCATCAGGGCTGCCGGCGCGGCAGCGGCGTCGGCGCGCAGGGTGTCAGCGGTGGGCAGCCAGTCGGTGCGCAAACCACTGCCTACCAGCGCGTCCAGCGCATTGCGGTCCTTGGCCACCTGGGCCGTGAAGGCGGCCACATCGCCACGCGCGGTTTCCACCGTGATCCGGTTTTGCGCCAGCACCAGGCCGGACGTACCACCAAGCTGGTGGATGCGCTCAGTAATCTGATACGCCTTTTGTCGGCCCGCGAGGGTGTCGCGTGCCAGTGTCAGGCGGGCCTCGTTGGCGGCCAAGTTCAACCACGCGTTGGTCACGTCTGCCACCAGCATGATCTGCACGTTCAGCTGGTTCGCTTCAGACTGCAGAAACTGCTGCAGTGCGGCCTCATTGAGGTTGCGCACGCGGCCCCACAGATCCAGCTCGAAGCTGGTGGCGGCCAGTTGTGCGGTGTATTGGCTGGACGTCACGGCCTGGCCGTTGCTCGACAGATCTGCGGCTGTGCGGCTGCGGCTGCCCTGTGCCGCAGCGGCTACCGTGGGCAGCTGCGCCGCGCTGGTGATGCCGTACTGCGCGCGCGCCCGCTCGATGTTGAGCAAGGCCACGCGCAGGTCGCGGTTGTGCGTGAGCGCTTGCGCAATCGCCTGGCGCAAGCCCGGGTGCTGCACCCAGGCAAGGCGCTCAGAGGTGTTCAATGCCAGCGCGCTGGCGTCAGCCACGGCCAGCGGCTGGCCCAGCACGGGCGCGACCACACCTTGCACGTCGGGCTTGGCGGGTGGTTGCTGGGCACACCCGGCCAGCAGCACGGTGAGTGCAGAAACAGTGGCAGCGATGGGTTTCAGGAAAACAATGGGCCGATGCATCACGGTTCTCCCTGGTGCGACAGCGAAGGGGCTACACCGGGTGTGGGCGGTGTCTCTTTGGGCCGTTTTTTTCTGTTGACCCAGTTGCGCACGAGCAGGAAAAACACGGGCACAAAGAACAGGCCCAGCATCGTGGAAAGCACGGTGCCCCCCAGCACTGCCGTGCCGATGGCCTGGCGGCTGGCAGCACCGGGGCCAGTGCCCAGCGCCAGTGGCAGCACACCAAAGCCAAAGGCCAGCGAGGTCATCAAGATGGGCCGCAACCGGCGGCGCACCGCCTCCAGCGTGGCGTCGAACACGCTCTTGCCCTGCTCCTGCAACTGCACCGCAAACTCCACGATCAGGATCGCGTTTTTGGAAGCGAGGCCCACAGTGGTGAGCAGCCCCACTTGAAAGTACACGTCGTTGGACATGCCCCGGAAGTACGTGGCGAGCAAGGCACCCACCACGCCCAGCGGCACGGCCAGGATGACGGAGAACGGCACGCTCCAGCTCTCATACAGCGCAGCCAGGCACAAAAACACGAAGAGGATGGAGATGGCGTAGAGCAAGGGGGCTTGGGCGCCGGACTGCCGCTCCTGCAACGACGCGCCCGTCCATTCGTAGCCAATGCCCACCGGCATCTCGCGCATGATCTCTTCGACAGCGCGCATTGCTGCGCCCGAGCTGACGCCGGGCGCCGTGTTCGAGATCATCTCCATGGCGGGAGACCCGTTGTAGCGCAGCAGCTGTGGCGCGCTGCTGGTCCAGGTGGTGGACGTGAACGCTGCCAGCGGCACCATGTCGCCGGTGCGGTTGCGCACCGTCCACTTGCCGATGTCCTGCGGCAGCATGCGGTAGGGCGCATCGCCCTGCACGTACACGCGCTTCACGCGCCCGTTGTGCACGAAGTCGTTCACGTACGAGCCGCCCACCGCGCTGGAGATCACGTTGTTGATGTCTGCCGTGGCCACGCCCAGGGCGGCCGCCTTGCGGTCGTCGATCACCACCTTGAGTTCCGACGTGACATCGAAGTCGGTGGTGCGCATGTTGGCCAGTTCAGGGCGTTGGCCGGCCAACTCGATCAAGCGGTCTTTGGCCGCCCTCAGCGCGTCGTTGCCCAGCCCGTTGATGTCCTTGAGCATGAAGTTCACGCCAGCGTCCGAGCCCAGGCCCCGGATGGCGGGCGGCATCGACACAAAGATGCGGGCCGCACGGATGCTCGACAGATCCCGCGTTGCCTTGCGCGCAATGAACTCGGCACTTTGCTCGGCGTTTGGCCGGTCGTCCCAGGGTTTGAGGCGCACAAAGATGGTGCCCGCGCTCTGGTTGCCGCTGTTGCCTGCCAGCGAGTTGACGCGCAGCACATCGGGCTGGGCATTGAAGTAGCGGGTGATTTCTTGCAGCACCACCTCCAGCTGCGCGTCGGACGAGCCCGCGGGCAGGGTCACGCTGGCGGTGATGAACCCTTGGTCTTCCACGGGCAGGAACGAGGTCGGCAGCTTCTGGAACAGCAGTACCACACCGCCGATGAGCAGCAGAAACACCAGCATCACGCGCTTTCCGCGCAGCAGCAACTGGCGCACAGCGCCTTGGTAGCGGGTGGAGTTGCGGTCAAAGCTGGCATTGAACCAGCGGAAGAACCGGTCGATCCAGCCCTTGACGCCTTGGCGCGGGGGGGCGCCCTCGTGCAGGTGTTCCGTGGGCTTGAGAAGGGTGGCACACAGTGCCGGGGTGAGCGTGAGCGCCACCAGCACCGAAAACGCCATGGCCGAGACGATGGCAATGGAGAACTGGCGGTAGATGACCCCCACCGAGCCCGAGAAAAACGCCATGGGAATGAACACCGCCGACAGCGTGAGCCCGATACCCACCAGCGCGGGCGTGATCTCAGCCATGGACTTGATGGTGGCCTCCTTGGCGGGCAGGCCTTCCTGGTGCATCACCCGCTCCACGTTCTCGACCACCACGATGGCATCGTCCACCAGCAGGCCGATGGCCAGCACCATGGCGAACATGGTCAGCATGTTGATGGAATAGCCCAGCGCCGACAGCACACCAAAGGTGCCCAGCAACACCACGGGCACTGCGATGGCCGGAATCAATGTGGCGCGCAGGTTCTGCAGGAAGATGAACATCACGATCACCACCAGCACCATGGCTTCGGCCAGCGTGATGGCCACTTCCTTGATCGACGCCCGCACGTAAGGGGTGCTGTCCGAGCTGATGACGCCCGTGATGCCATCCGGGAAGAACGGCGCCAGCTCGGCCATCTTGGCGTTCACGGCGGCGGCCACTGCCATGGCATTGGCCCCGTCGGCCAGCACCACGCCCAGGCCAGCGCCTGGCTGGTTGTTCAGGCGGGACTTCACCGTCAGGTTGTCGGCATCCAGCTCCACACGGGCCACATCGCCCACGGTCACCAGCGACCCGTCGGGGGCGGCCTTGAGCACGATGCCCTGAAACTCCTCCACTGTCTTGAGCTTGGTGCGCGCCGTGATGGTGGCATTGAGCATCTGGTCCTTGACGGCGGGCAGCGCCCCCAGTTGCCCGGCAGACACCTGCGCGTTTTGCGAGTTCAGCGCAGCGATGACGTCCGAGGGCATCAGCGCAAACTGCTCCAGCTTGCCGGGGTCCATCCAGATGCGCATGGCGTAGCTGGTGCCGAACACGTTCACATCGCCCACGCCATCGATCCGCGAGATCACATCCACCACATTGCTCGTGATGTAGTCGCCAATGGCCACCTGCGTGACCGTGGGGTCGGGCGAGGTGAAGACATAGGTCATCAGGTTGTCCTGGCCGCCCTTGTTCACAAACACGCCTCGGCTCTTCACGGCCTCCGGCAGCCGGTTCATCGCCGTCTGCAGCTTGTTTTGCACCTGCACCTGGGCCACGTCGATGTTGGTGCCAGGGGCAAACGTCAGCTGCGTGCGCGAGCGGCCGGCCGAGTCGCTGGTGGAGCTCATGTAGAGCACGTTGTCGATGCCCTTGAGCTGCTGCTCGATCACCTGCGTGACGGAGTCGGCCACGGTCTCGGCCGACGCGCCGGTGTAGGTCGTGTTGATCGAAACACGCGGCGGAGCGATGTCGGGGTATTGCTCCAGCGGCAGCGTGAAGATGGACATCGCCCCCGCCAGCATGATGACGATGGACAGCACCCAGGCAAAAACCGGGCGGTGGATAAAAAAGTAGGCCATGGTGCTGCGTGCGGAGTTCTGGGGGCTCGAAAAATGGCAGGGCGACCGCGCTCAAGCGGGAGGCCCTGGGGCCGGGTTCAGGGCTTGGGTGGTGCGGATGCCCGCGCCTGTCCTGCTGGGGCGGGCGCCTGGGCGTCCACCACCCGGTTGCCTTCCACGCGCATCGCCACCGGCGTGACGGCCTGCCCCACGCGCGCCTTCTGGAAGCCGTCCACCATCACGCGGTCGCCGGGCTTCACGCCATCCAGCACCAGCCACTGCGAACCCAGGGCCTGGCCCAGGCGGATCGGGCGTTTCTCGATCTTGTTGTCGGCATTGATGAGCTGCACGCTGGGCTTACCCGCTGGGTCCCGCTGAACCGCCTGCTGGGGCAGCACGATGGCATCGCTCGACACCCCCGTCGACAGTTGGGCCCGCACGTACATGCCCGGCATCAGCAACCGGTCGGGGTTCGGAAACACCGCGCGCAGGGTGATGGCCCCCGTGCTCTGGCCGACCGTGGCCCCGGTGAACTGCAGCTTGCCGGCATGCGGGTAGGCGCTGCCATCCTCCAGCATCAGGCGCACCGGGGCACCGCTGGCGTCGACCTTGCCAAACGCGCCAGCTTGCCATTGGCGGCGCAGCTCCAGCAGCTCGGCGCTGGACTGGGTGATGTCCACATGAATGGGGTCAAGCTGGCTGATGGTTGTCAGAGCCTGCGTCTGGTTGGCAGTGACCAGAGCGCCGGGCAACACGGCCGACAGGTCGATCTGCCCGCCGATAGGCGCCACGATGCGGCTGAACTGCAGGTTGATGCGCGCGTTGTCCAGCGCCGCTTGCGCCACGGCAACATCGGCGGCCGACTGCGCGACCTGCGCCTGGCTTTCGTCGAACACCTGGCGGCTGATGGCGTCGATCTTCACCAGCTCGGCATTGCGCTCGGCGTTGGTGCGGGCCGTCTGTGCAGAAGCGCGCGCCTTGGCCAGCGCAGCCTCGGCGCTCTTGGCGGTCGCCTCCAGTGTGCGGGCATCGATCTGGTACAGCGGCTGGCCGGCTTTGACCGTGTCGCCCTCGGTGAAAAGCCGCTTTTGCAGAATGCCTGACACCTGCGGACGCACCTCTGCGCTTTGCGAGGCCCGTGTGCGGCCTGCCAATTCGGTGTGCAGGCCCTGCGATTGGGCCACCACCGTCAGCACGCCCACCGGCGGTGCTGCGGGCGCCGCGCTGGGGGCCTTTTTGTCGCCGCAGGCGGCCAGCAGGAGGGCCGCTGTACCTATGGCGACCCAAGCCAGGCGCCGGGTGCCGGATTGCCGAAAGAACAGGGGGTCAGTGGATGGGGCCGCGTTGGTCGCCGGGTGCGGAACGGAGGATGAAACGGGTGTGAGTGGCATGGGCTTCAACGTGGGGGCCTGGATGGACGCGAGGCAGGGCGCCGGTCGGGTGCAGTCCAGCGCTGAAGCGAGCATTCTGCGCACGCAATATGTCTGGAATGTATACCGCCATAAAGGCCCCAAAAACGCGAGTCAGATGCCGGAAGCAGCATCTGTGCCGCGGTTCGTTATTGGCAACCCGCGCGGGATACGTGGCGCCAAATTTCAAGCGAAATCGGCCTATAGCGCTTTTCTAGCAAGTGCTGATAGCTATTTATTTGATAGCATTTTGCGGTCTGCGTTGGGGCTGAGAGCGGTGCGCTGAAGACCCGCAGACAGGCCCGGATTTAAACCAGCACGTCCCGAAGGGATGCGTCTTTGTCGAACTGCGCCTTGGCAAACGGGCACAGGGGAACCACCTTGGTGCCGGT
>JBCNOJ010000058.1:0-15934 GCA_039593925.1 Acidovorax sp. | reverse complement strand
GGTCACGTTCTGGCGGTTGTCCCAGTAGCCAGATGCCATCGCTATAGCCCGCCACCACGCCTGCAGGAGGTGCCTAGCCGTCCCGTCCACGCACTGCGGGGTGCGCCACGCCAGTCCGGCGTGTCCTTGGCCAGCCCATCCCTCCGCAATCCTCCTCACCCACCTCAAGCTCGTTCACCATGTTCAAACCTCTTGCCCTGTCGCTGAGTCTGTCCATCGCTGCCGTGTTGTTGGCCGGATGCGCCAACACGTCCCCAACCCCATCCGACGAGACAGCCGCCGCCACCACGGCCCCGCCATCCGTGGAAGTCGCTCCCACACCCGCAGAGGCACAGCCGCCAGAACCTGCAACCCCACCGCAGCGCCTGCCTGACGATGGAATCGTTGCCGAGTTCAGCCCCACGCAGGTCGCGCTCTCTGAGGACACATTGGCTTTGTTGGCGCGGCTTGCGCAAACGCGCACTGACGATGAACGTCTGGAAATCACCGGCTATTGCCACCGCAAGGACGCCCCCGTAGACGCTCGCGACATCGCGCTCAAGCGCGCGATGGCTGTGCGCAACGAACTCCTGCGTCTAGGGGTGCCTGCCAAGACGATCCGGGTGAAGTACAGCACCACCCACGCACTGCATGCCGTAAGGATCGTGGCGAAGTGAATGGCGCTGGCTCGAACGGCCAACCGCTGCTCGGCCACACGCCATGCAGCGTGCACTCTTCTGAGGGCACTTTTTGTAGAGCACTCTTGTGCCGTTTGACTTGATTTATTCGGAACTCAGATGACCAACGCAAACAACAACATCTCTCAACTTGATACCAGTCTGAGTGACAAGTGGAAGTCCCGGTTCGACTTCTTCGAAAAGTATGGTGTGCCAGGTCTCGGCGCTCCCAGTCCGGAGTTTCAGGCGGCGCTCAAGCAACTGCATTGGAAGGATCGACTCAAAGTTGCCATCAATTTCTATGCCTTCTTTTTCTCTTTCATCTACCTGTTCGTACTGGGCTTGTGGCGCCAGGCAATCATGTTGATTGGCGCTGCACTTGCCCTTGGCGTTATCGGCGGCATCCTGGGCCTGCCGGACAGCGTGATGAACGGAATCGGCTTCGGATTGACCATGTTGTGCGGCCTCCGCGCGAATGCGCTGTACTACCAGAAGAAGGTTCAGGGCCGCGAAGACTGGCGGCTGTGAGTGAGGTTGCTGGCATGCGCAAGCACAGGTTGGCGTGGGCTCTTGCGCTGACTCTGGGTTGGCTTGGTCTGTCGACTGCCGCGTGCGCTGCGCAAGCCGTCCACCTACCCAGTGGGCTTGTGCTGCTGGCGGATGTGCCATTGCAGCCAATGCCTGCGACCGACCTGCACGGCACAGGTTTAACGTCTGCCCTCAAAGGGCATATCGACGGTGGCACGGAATTCGCGTTAGCGGAGGTCGAGCTGCCGTGGCATTTGTCGTGGGTCCTTCGACTTTTTCCAGAACTCTCTGTGGAGTTTGCAGAAGAACACATCCAGGCCAGCCTGCAAAAGCATCTCGGCTTGGGACAGGCAGACTTTGTCACGACCACGCTTGTGCAGCGATCGGGATTTCCAGGCATCTTCATGCAGGTAGGCCGATCAACAGCACCCAGCGTATCGACCGGAAATAGCCACCGAGCGGCGACCTTGCGTGTCGCTCAACAAGCCGCAGGCTATGTGTTTCTCATTGACGGGCGCCTCGCCATCGCCGCCTGCTGGAGTCCCAGCGACCTCCAAGCACTCCCCCTCAACATGTTCGACGCCCTGCCGCTGCCTTACGAACGCGAGCAAGGAAACGCCGAAGCGCAGTTTCGCGTGGTGTGCATCGGCTCCGGGGTGCTCATACTGGTTGCGCTTGGTCTGGTGTTGGCCTGCATTGTGGTGATTGACAAGACTCTGCGCAGGCGCAAGTCGAAGCGCGTGCAGCGCAGTTGAGCCCCGCAGGGGCTCTACTGTTGCTGCGCTCTTAAGCATGGGCGTCAGGCTGACTGGCGAAATCCCACTGCTGAGAGCCTGGCGGTCTCAGTGGTCGCGGTTTCGTCTCTACCAGCCCGCCTTTCTTGCCGCCTTTCTGACCGGTGCGGAAGCCACACGCCTCGCGAAAAAGGGGGGACCCGTGGGGTTGCTGGCGCGCCTCTCTGGTCTGTGCGCAATGTTGGACCGGCCTCCCGCGCAGCCCTGTCGGAGTTGCTGGGTCGTTGGTCTCCGTCGCCACCGACATTCTGGGTGTTTTTAGGTCCCAAGGCTTATCTATTCTGCGCTGATAGCTACGGATTTTGATGTTTGGTACAGCTGCACGTCCTCCACGCTGAACGTCTTGCACCGTTCTGTTCCCTCTCCTTCGGCATCCCGTCTGCCGCACAGCGTGGAGCTCGTCTCAAGCTCGCAAACACAGTTGCGGGGGTGCTGCTGGCCTCGGCTTTCCAGCAGCAGCCGCATGCCTTCCCAAGTGAACACGGTGGTGCCGAAACTGTATGTCGTGGCAATGCGCCTGCGCAAGGCATCGTATTGGCAGCTGAAGACCTGGCTTTGGGGTTGGCCGTCTTTGCCTGCGCGCACTACCGCCACCTGGGTCAGTTGGTGCCGGTGGTTGTAGCGGTAGTGCTGTTCGGTGTGGCTGCCTATGCGTTTTCTGATCAGGCGGCCAAAGCCGTCGTAGTCGTAGCGTTTGTCCTGCAGAACTTTGACGCGGTTGTTCGACCCCTACTTCACTTGCTGAAGTGGGCCTTCTCTTCTCAGGTCGCCGATGCGCTCACGACTTCCGCCGGTGCTTTCCCATATGCGCGGTAAGAACTTGCGCCTCTACGGCGTGCACCATTCACTCCGTTGAGCAATTTTTTTGCCGCAGAAATCTGTTTTCGCGCACCAAATTTTATCAACTCAGCATAACTAAGATATTTTGAATCTAAGGCCAGAATTAAGGAGTCATGCAATTCATTTCCTGCAGATGTTTTTAAAGATAAATTTTTAACATAAAAATTTCTTCCTTGAAAATTTAATTCGATTAATATTTCAGATTCCTCATCCGAAATGTATAAAGCGTTAAAATCCTCTGAAAAATAGAAATTTTCTTGCGCCACCTCAAGGTCAATTCTTCTCGTTAGGTATTTAATTTTTCGACGACCTGCAAACTTCAAAAAATGTCCGGCAAGCACGAAATTTCGCTTTCTGTCAAAAATTATCTCAAGACATGAGCCAGAATATCGTCTAGTATCGCGGACCAGTTCATTATCGACCATGCAAATAACATAGTAAGCATTTTCTACGTCGACACTTAGGCTTCCTGGAGAAAATAATTTTGACCTATATGCAGTCGATAAATTTTCCACCAGCGAAAGCATTTCGTTATTTAGCGACACGGATTTGTTCCTGCTGTGTGATGTTGTCTAGCTATATCTCGCACCCTGGCCATTTCGCTAGCGCGATTTCCATTTGGATTGTTATCAACACCCATTTGTGCAATTTTCGACACTCGGTCCACTTGTTTCGGATCGTCCAGATGTTTCGCAACAGCCTCTTGGACCTTGGCCCACTGTTTTTCATTGAGATTTCGGGTGGCAGCATCTTCGCGGGTCAAAATTAATCCCGTTCCACTTGCATTGGGAATGAACCCCACATGTCCACCACCATTGGGCAGGCCTGGGCCGTGAACGTTAACGTGTGCCCCTCGACTCACAGTATCGCGACCGGCAGTCTGGCCAGACACGTCATATCCCTTCGCCGCCCACCCCCATGGATCGATCCAGAAGATCGGATTGGGCGCATATTGGTGTAAGTTAATGCCTCCTTGGAGCCCAATCGGATCCGGCGTCGTAAACGCCCCCAGGTCCGCGTCGTAGTACCGGAACGTGTTGT
Organism: Acidovorax sp.; assembly: GCA_039593925.1. GTDB lineage: Bacteria > Pseudomonadota > Gammaproteobacteria > Burkholderiales > Burkholderiaceae_C > Acidovorax. Next base: position 12,075 of record JBCNOJ010000058.1, on the reverse strand, counting down.
AGTGCAGCCCCGTTTCCCTGTCCAGGTACTGCCCCTGCATCCGCAGGTTCTGCTGAAGCTGCACGGTCTGGCTGGCTGACTGCTGCAGTGGCCGCTGAACAGGTCTTCCTGTCTCGTCGTAGCTCTGCCATTCCTCCCGAACCGTGCTGCCCCACGTGCTGTATTGCGCTGTCCACACCAGGTGGCCGTTGTTGTCGCTCAGCTCTTCCGGCAGGCCGTTGGGCTGGGTGTGGAAGTAATAGACCTGCGTTGCCTGCGTGGCTGTGGCTGCTATCTTGGCGTGCGCCGTTGCCGGGGTGTTGGTTGAGCCGTCGTTGGCGGCTGCCCCTGCATTGAACCGGTCGCTCCAGCCTGGGTTGGTCGCGGGGATGCTGGCCTGTTTGCCTTCGCTAGCGTCTCCCCCTGCGCCCAGCGCATTCGCCGCCGCCGGGTGCGGCTCTAAGCTGCCGCTTCCATCAATGCGCGCCAGGGGCGCGTAGCTGCCCTGCTCGTAGATGTAGGTGCTGATGTGCTGGCCCCTGCTTTCCTGCGGCAGCCGCATGCCTTCCCAAGTGAACACCGTGGTGCCAAGCTGTCGGTTTTGGCTATACGCCTGCCCAAGGCCAGTGGGTCATTGGCCGGTTGCTGGGAGTAGTTAGGGTCTTTTCGGCCTCCAGCGCTTGTCTGGCCTGCGCTGACAGCTATGGTGTTTGATGTTTCCGGTTGCTGCGCATCCTGGGTGGTGCCCAGCCCACCCTGTTCGGCTCTCTCTCCCTCAGCATCCAGCCGCGCCAGCGGTACGTAGCTGCCCGGCTCGTACACGTAGCTGATGACTGCGCTGCCTCTGCGCTCTTCAATGAGGCGCATGCCTTCCCAGATGATTTGGTAAATGCTGGCCGTTTTCGTTGACGCGGATCGTCAGGCACTGGGCAGTGTCATAAGTCAGTTGAACCTGCCGGCCTTCGGCATCCCGCCGTGCTGTGAGCTGCGAGTGGCTGCTGTAGGCAAGGTGGATTGGGCGGCTGAACGCATCGCCGTTTAACCATTCAAGGGCGGCAAGCAGAGCTTCACCCAACTCGCAGTTCGTTTTTTCTCAAGCCATTTAGAGAGTGCTGGACCGACTGGAATTTTTTCACCGTCAAGAACCGGAACCAAGGTAAGTATCGTCACCTCGTCGTCGCTGGACTCTGCATTCCCGTCCATGGGCTGGCCGCTTTCGGCATCGGCGACATCAAAAGAGGCGGTGCTACGGGTCCTACGGCTCTTGGCAGATGCAGCTTCCCAGTCGTGGTCAACTGCGACCAAGGCGCATAGCTTGTCAGGCCAGCCAAGGTCGGCGAACTGTGGGGCATCTCGCAGCAGCACCGAACCTTCGGCAAGAGGCTCGCCAGCGACCACCAGTTGTGCCACGCGCTGGAGCATGTCTATAGGAAAGGATAACGTGCTCCCCTTCGCCATATACGTCTGCTTAAGGGGCCACTGCTGCGGCAAGTTGATGACTACCTCAATGGGCACGCCCATTTGATGGATTTCGGCCGTAAACAAAACTAAAGGTTTTTCTTTGATATCGATATAAGCGAGCCGCAGTGCAATATCTCGATCTGCCACTGGGCGCTCAAAACTTATGGGATATACCGGACCCGCTTCATTGCTGACGTGGGAAATTATCGGATAACCAGATTGCGATTCCCAGTCAAATTCGTCCGTTACCGACCTGCCCCCGTGAGAGCGAAGCAGTGTCTTTGTCTGATCGGTTCCGTGCTGGCCGGCAAAATCCAACGCAAAAAACCGCTGGACATATCCAAGACGGTTCACTTCTGCTCCGCTATTCAATAGCAGCTCTACGACTGCGTCGTGCCCATCGCGCGACGCAAGCATGAGGGGCGTGTGACTTGTCCGATCATCACCATCAACCCACGCGCCCGAGTGCAATAAGACTCGCGCAGTCTCGGCGCGACCCTCCCGCGCAGCATTACACAGAGGCGTGGAGAACAGAGACGGAGATGAAACTTGGTTAACAAACGCGCCAAATTCAATCAGCAGCGCTACGATTTCTGAATTACCCTCGCCTGCCGCCAGATGAAGAAAACTATCTTGGCCAGGAAACGGGGCATGAACAATACCTTCGTGCTTGAGTAGCACGTGGCGAACATCATGTGCATTTCCGCCAACGATTGCATGGAAGAGTTCGGCCGCGGCGCTATCACTAGAAATTTTATTCATTAGAAGAACTTTCCGTCTCTCATTTGTTTCCCCAACTCTGACAAGGCTTTTTCGAAAGCAGCCTTACCTTGTTTCGCGGCTGGAACAAGCACATCCCGAACATGTGCTGCCGCCTGCTTCGTATGCGCCCCTCCGCCGTTTTGCGCCCATGTGAAATTCTTCAGGCTCTTGTTCACATCAATGCCAAATTTTTTGGCCAGATTCTGTGCATGGTGGATAGGACCTCGTTCAGCCTTGGTCCAATTTTTCGGTGCCATCTCTCGAATGATGTGATGGCGATGCGGATTTACCATGCCAGCAGGAGCCGGACCCATCTTGCGTTTGTCCGCGGCGGACAATCCACATTTCGTGAGTCCCCAAGGATCAATCCAACCAATCGGATTGGGTGAGTAACTCCCTAGATTAATCCCACCCTCCAACCCTATCGGGTCCGGGCTGATGAACCTCCCTACGTCCGCATCGTAGTACCGGAAGGTGTTGTAGTGCAGCCCCGTCTCTCGGTCCAGGTATTGGCCTTGGAAGCGCAGGTTCTGCTCTTGTCGGTCTTCCTGTGGAATATCCCCTTCCGTCTGCCCCTGCACTTTGGCTCCGTGCAGTCGTCTCGCTTCCCAGCGTTCTTCTACTGTTGAGCCCCAGGTCTTGTACTGGGCTTGCCAGATGATCTGGCCTTGGGCGTTGCTCAGTTCTTCGGGCAGGCCGACCTGGTCGGTGTGGAAGTAGTACACCTCGCACAGCTTGGCGTTTGCGTTGGGTCCGTCTGTGCCGGTGCTTTGTCCTGTGCCCTTGGGGTTGAGCGCTTGCCAGTAACTCGCTTCCAATGTGTCGTTGGCCAGTTGCTGGGAGTAGTTGGGGTCTTTTTGGCCTCTGGCGCTTGACTGGCTTGCGCTGGCAGCTATGGTTTTTGATGTTCCCGGCTTCTGCGCATCTTGGGTGGTGCCCAGCCCACCCTGTTCTGTTCTCTCTCCCTCAGCATCCAGCCGCGCCAGCGGTACGTAGCTGTCCGGCTCGTACACGTAGCTGATGACTGCGCTGCCTCTGCGCTCTTCAATGAGACGCATACCTTCCCAGATGAAGACTGTGGTGCCGAAGCTGTCGTGTTTCGCTACTCGCCGGCCTATAGCGTCGTAGTCGAACCGGGTGGTTTGGGTGGTTGCGTGTTCGGTGCCGGGGCGTCGGGTGGTGGTGACTGCTGTGAGGCGGTTTTCTTCGTCCCACTCGAATGTCTGGGCGGTGTGTTTGCCGCTGAGTTTTTGGATCAGCCTGCCGTGGCCGTCGTAAAAGTAGCGTTTGTCTTCGTACACCCGCACGAGGTTGTCGCGCACGTAGCCTTCTTGCAGGTGCTGGGTGCGTTGGGCCACCTCAGCTTGGCGGTGGTTGTCCAGGATGTTGCCGGCGGGGTCGTACTGGAAGCGCTCGTTGTTGGCCGCGGCTGGCTGGGTTTGGCGGGGGGCCTGGTCCGCACCAAAGAGCTGGCGCACGGTGTGTTCGATGCGCCCGGTGGCGTCGTACTGGTGGGCTATGTCGCCGTGCAGGCTGTGGCGGCTTTGGCGCAGCTCGCCCACCTTGTCGTATGCGTAGGCTTTCATCAAGCCGTCGAAGGGGTTTTGCTCGGGCGTGCCTGCGCTGAGCACGGCGCGCTGCCAATGGGTGTCGCTGGCCTCGTAGGGGCGGCTGCGCTGGTCTATGGGCTGGCTCCAGGCACCTTGCCTACGGCCCACGGAGTCCAACGCATAGCGGGTTTGCACCTGGCCCTGGGTGCGGTGGATTTCGCGGTGCAGGGCGTCTCGCTCGATGTCGCTGATGAGCTGGTGCACGGCCAGGGCGTCGGGGCTTTGGGTGTTGCGCTGGCTGTAGTTGATCTGGTGCAGGTGGCCCGAGCCGTAATGCAGGTAGTTGAGCGCTCTTTCCAGGTGGGGCTGGCCGGACAGGTCGGGGAGGCGCGTCTGGGTGCATTTGCCCAGCAGGTCGTGGCTGTGCCGCAGGGTGTAGCTCTGGCCGGTGGTTTCGTCCGTGGCCGTTTCTTCGATGAGGTTGCCTGCCGTGTCGTAGGCGAATGTGCTGGTGTGCAGGGGCTTGAGGCTGCCGTCTGCTTGCACGGCCAGCTTTTGGGCCTGGGTAAGTTGGTCGAGGGGGTCGTAGGCGTAGTGATAGTGGTGGGCGGCGGTGCGCTTCTCGACTAGGCGGCCGGCTGCATCGCGGACAAGCTCGGTCCGCAGGGCCCTGCTTTGAGGTTCACCGCCGGGAAGGCCTGCGGCAAGGTCATCCGCGCCTGGGTGGTGGGTCACTGCGACCGGCCAGCCGTTGGCGTCGTATTCCACCGTAACGCGCTGGCCGCCCACGCGGGTTTCTTCGACCATGCGGTCGGCCGCGTCGTATTGAAAGCCGAAGTGTTGGCCGTTTTCGTTGACGAGGGTGGTCAGGCGCAGGGCGGCGTCATAAGTCAGCCGGACTTGTCGGCCTTCGGCATCCTGCCGGGCTGTCAGCTGGGAGTGGGTGTTGTAGGCAAGGTGGATGGCGCGGCTGAGTGCATCGTTGGCTTGCACCAGGCGGCCTGCCGCGTCGTAGGTAAAGGTTTCGTGAGATGCATCGGGCAGGCTGCGGGCGCGCAGGCGGCCCTGGCTGTCGTGGCTGAGGTCTGTGACTTGCCCTAGCGCATCGGTGACGCGTGCCAAGTGGCCTCTGCCGTCGTAGGCATAGCGGGTGGTGTGGCCTGAGCAGTCGGTGTAGGTCTGCAGCAGGGCGCGTTCGTCCCAGCCCAGTTGTTTGACGCCGCCTTTGGCGTCTGTGATGCGCACGGGCAACCCGCGCACGTCGCGCACGTATTGGGTGGTGGACCCGTCGGCTGCGCTTTCTGCCAGAAGGTTGGATTTTTTGTCGTACGACCAACTCAGCTGCGAGCCGTCGGGCAGTCGCATCTGGATGGGCAACGCCCTGAAGCCGAGCCAGGTGGTGTGGGTGGTGCGGCCCAGCGGGTCGGTCTCCACGGCCAGGTTGCCGTGCGGGTCGTAGCTGTAGGTGGTGGTGTGGCCGTTCGCATCGGTCCAACTGAGCAGTTGGCGCAGCACGTTCCACTGCTGTGCGAACGCATGCCCCAGCGCGTCTACCCCGCGCAGGATGTTGTAGCCGCTGTCCCAGCGCCACTCGTAATGCCGCCCTAGGTGGTCGGTGACCCGGGTGCCTCCAGCGGTGAGTCCGCTTTCAGACTGTGAGTTGGCGACCTTGCGGTATTCAAAGCGATAGTCCTGCCCGGCGTCGTTCCATTGGCGGGTGACGCGTGGGTGGTCATCGAACTGCGCCCACTCATAGTGGCTCGACAGCCCGCTGGGGGTGCGGTGCTGCGACATCAGGCCTGCGTCGTTGTAGGCAAATGTGCGGGTGGTGGTGCCGTCTGCATTGATGACTGCAGCCAGTTGACCTTGGGCGTTGTACTCATAGCGCACCAGCACGCCTGGCGTCTCCCCGGGGGCGGGCACGGCTATGGCGATTTGCGCAATGCGGGGCATTGGCTGGGCGCCGCTGCCGACGGCGGCGTGAGCGTAGGTCAGCTCCAGCAAGCGGCCGGTGGAGTCGGTGATGTTCTGGATTTCAAAGCCGCCCCGATAGCGCAGCGCAACGTAGTTGCCGTTCTCGTCTTCGATGCGCGCGAGGCGGTAGGTGCAAGGGTCCGCAGGCACCTTGCCAATCGGCAGAGGCACCACCGGCTCAAACAAGCGGTACAGGCCGTCGCCGCTCTGAACCACATATTGCCCATCTTCAGACCGGTGCAGGACATAGCCTTCGGCGATGTTCTCTTGCGCGTACCCGGGTTCAAGCGGCTCCCACTCCACGGGCCGTCCTTGCTCGTCCATGAAGGTAATGCGGCCATCGGCTGCGGTGCCGAGCTGAACGAAAAGCTCGCCGCCCCAGCCTTGTCCATGGCCCGTGCTGGTGCGCGTGTCCAGGCTGTTGTAGAAGCGCAGCCAGCGCAGGGGAAGGGGGCTAGGCAGCCCGAAGTCGGTGTCGATGTCGCCGCTTAAGATCTTGGCCCCGGTGGATGCATGCACCGGGCCGCCCACGGCCCCGGCAACCATACCGATGCCTGTGCCCAAAAGCATGCTCCCCAAGCAGGGAAGTTTGGATGCCAGCGTACCGGGTGCTTTGAACAAGGCACGAAGGCCGAGGCCGCCCAACGCAAGCCCAATAACGGTGCCAGCGACGCGCGAGTACCAAGGCACCTCATCGGCAACGTCACGCACACGCGCCGTTGGCCCCCCTACAAAAACGTTGGGCGAACCTTCGTGAATGATGGCGCCGCACTCGACCGCATCGCCTTGGCGCGCAAAGCACGCGGCGTTCACATAGACGGTCTCTGCGCCTTCTGCGGTGAGGATCAGGGGCGAGTGGTTTGCGCATTCGACCTCATCAATCGGCACTGCGGGCGTAGCGCGAGCTGCCCCCCGGCTCTTGCTATTGACAAAGACGTTGGGCGAAGCGGTTTTGATCTTGCCTGTCACCGTGTAAGTGACAGGCACCATCGCATCCACAAGCTCCGCCCCTAAATAGCCTCCCGCCGCACCGCCAACAGCGGATATTGCTCCGCCGGCGGTCAGCAGCGTGGCCCCCGCCACCGCAACCAATGGGGTGGCCATGCCTGCAGTGCCAATGATGAGTGCGCCTGCTGCACAGGCCAGCGCGCCCACCACGATCCCGCCCACAATGCCGCCGGCCACTTTTGCCCAGAACCTGGAGTGCGCATTGCTGTGCGCAATAGGGTCGCGAAGTCTCGCGGCTGCTTGGCCTGCCATAGCGATTTCCGGAAGAAGATGCGCTCGAACTAAGAGCGGGGCGCTGCGGGCTCGTAGCTCGCCAGCATGTGCGTCCACCCGGCTTTTTCAGCCGCGGTGAACTTGCGCAGGGCTGTGGCGGTGACGATGAGCACCTGCGTGCCATCGTCGAGCGACACAACGGCCTGGCGCTGGTGCACCTCATTGCCGTGCTGTTTGAAGGTGGACTGAATCTGCACTCCGGCCTTGCGCTGACGACCCTGTCCAAACAGTGCTTCATCACGCGACAGTTCTTTGAACTTGCTGACCTGGCGAGACAGATCTTTGAACTGCCGCTGTATGAACTGATGCAGATCTTCCGCCTCCTGAAGGCGGTCGCGGGTGACAACGTAGGAAACGCTGACGCCGTCGCTCGACATCAGCATGTTCACGGACCGATCCGTCAAACCGTCTGGGAAGTCAAATGCTCCCTCATTGACCACGTACTTCATGCTTTTTTCTCTGTTCAATCAGCAGTTCAGGAAAATCTTGGAGCCCTTCTGATCGAACTCCTCTTCAAACTTGAAGAAGCCTTTTTTGCCCTGGATGATCACGGTCCCGTCTGCCAGGAGCACGATGGATGACTTGCCGCACACCAGTGCGATGCGCTCGCCCCCCACCACAAATGCGTCCTTTTGCTTGCCTTGCACCAGAACGGACTTTTCGCCCACCACGTTGGCGTTGGCCGCCGTTGAGGTAAGCGAGGCATCTTGCTGGGCCAGCAGGTTCATCGCGCCGGTGCGGGCATGCGACACCACGTCGCCTTCAGACACCGTGTTTACCTGACCACCCGTGCTCACCTGAGTCACCATCCCCGCTTTGACCAGCTGGGTGAATTGACCACCAGACGTCAAGGTCATGGGCGTTTGCGACCGGATCGAAACGCTCTGCCCCGAACTGATCACCACCGGCTTGGGGCTGATAAGGGTCTGGCCCTCAGGGCTCACGATGGAGACGATGGGTTTGTCGATCTTTTTTGACAAATCGAGCATGCTCTGTGCATCAGGCATGGCGGGGTCCATGTTGCTGGACACCCCACCTTCTGCGGGCCCACCGCCCCCGCCTCCAATAGCCGCTGCGACGGCCTGCACAGCCCCTGCAATCGATGGGAGGCCTTGGGCCAGCGCATTCATCACTCCACCCTTGTTCTGCACCACGGCAGCAAGCGTGCCTTTGGTCGCATCGACCGCCTGCTGCGTCTCCTGAATCAGTGCACTGCTTTGCGCCAGCGTGGCGCCCATGTACTCATGCCCATCCGGGTTGTCATGCGCCACCTTCTGCTTGAAGTCCTGCGTGTACGTGGTGATCAACAACCCCTTGTCTGCCCGGATCGCGCCCCACTCATTCGTGCGCAGCTCGAAGCCATAGCTGCGCTTGGCCTCGGTGCTCTGGTTCATCAGGTAACCCATGTGCAGGTGCGTGTTGCCATGGTCGGTGGAGAGCTCGATGTGCTCGATGCCCTTTTGGTCCTCAAACCTGAGCATGTGTTTGCCGCCGCCGCCCTTGCTCCAGTTGGTCTGAAAGCCGGACTGCGTCTTGTGCTTGGGCAATTCCCATGGCGGCATCTGGTCGGCGTTGTAGACACGACCGGTGATGATGGGGTAGTCGGGGTCGCCGTTCAGAAAGTCCACGATGACCTCCTGCCCGATGCGGGGCGTGAAGATGCCGCCGTAGCGCGCCCCAGCCCAGGGGTGGGACACGCGGATCCAGCAGCTGGAGTTCTCGTCCATGGCGCCGATGCGGTCCCAATGGAACTGCACCTTCACGCGACCGTATTTGTCGGTCCAGATTTCCTCGCCTGGCGGGCCCACCACCACCGCCGTCTGCGGACCCAGGCTGCGGGGCTTGGGGGTAACACGGGGCGGGGTGAAGGGCAGGCTGGTGGGCTGGGCCTTCAGCACAAAGCGCTGGATGGAGCCCACCTCGTCCTTGGTGGTCTTGGGCGTTGGCTTGGCCACGCTGCTGACCTCGGGGTTCTCCTGGAAGTGGTACTGCACCCCCGTGATGAGGTACTGCTGGTTCTGGTCGCCGCGGGGGTAGTTCTCCAGGTTGAAGGTGTAGCCGGGCGCCAGCGCGCGGCAGCTGGATTTGCCCTGCACCGCGCTCTGGCGCGTGAGGTTTTCCTGCAGCCGCACCTTGACGTAGGTTTCACCGTCGGCATATTCGGTGTAGCCACCCGGCCATTCGTAGATTTCGTGGGTGTCGTGCGCGTGGCCCGGGGGGTCTTTGCGCATGTTCGACAAATCGGCCTTGGGCTTTTTAAAATCGTAGTCGTCGTTAAAGTGCCTGCCGGACTTGATTTCTTCAGCCAGCTCCCAAGCATACACACATTCCCGGTCGGCGATGGCCGCCTTTTCAGGCGGGTAGAACGGAATGGATGCAGCCCCGGGCAAGGGGCTGTGCGAGGCGACGATATCGTCTGCCAACGTGAGTACGTGCTGGCCTGCGGAGTGCTGGTGGTAATAATAAATGCCCTCGTGCTCCATGAGGCGCGAGACAAACTGGCAGTCGCTTTCGTTATATTGAACGCAGTAATCCCAGGTTCTATAGCTGCGATTGAGTTTTTTATCCAGCGGATAACCGTATTTACCCAGAACTTCTTCGATAATTTCTGGAACGGTTTTATTCTGGAATACCTTGAAATCGCTCTTGCGCGTAGCCAGCCACAGCCAGGGACTGAGCCGCGCGCGGTATGAATACATGCGGTGGTCCTGGCCCTGCATGCCAAAGCGGGTCACGATGCCGTCGATGTGCCGGGTGCCGCCACCTTCCGTTTCCACCACGATGGTGGCGTTTTTGCCCAACAAGGCCTTGGGATCAATGCTTTTGCTCTCACTAAGCAGGTCTACGTCCAGCGTAAAGAGCTGGCTGATTTCTTCGTTGCCCTGGAGTTGCCTGAATTTGAGCTGATCGCCCAGAGGCGTTTCAATGGTGACGCGACGTTTCATGTGCTGCAGACTGTCCGGCCGGTTGGTGCAAATTGCAGCGCATGATAGCGGCGAGCCGGGTATTTTCTGTTGACAGCTTGCGCGATTAATTGAGCAAAATTACCGCAAAAAGTAACATCGGTTACCGACACGGCAGTTTGGAGACGTTTTGCAACAAACAGCGAATATCAAGTGATTTATGGGATATCAGCGCGCAGGCTGCCAATAAATCATAGGCGCATCAATGCGATCACTTCCAGGAATCACGCTCGGGTACCCCGCCACTGTGGCAGCCATGGCCCAAAGCCAGACCAGCCCCGCAACGGCTGCCAACATGGGCAAGGGCCGCAAGTTGGCCCTCCATGCATACAGCGCCACCAGCACCACGCCTCCCAGGGTCAAGGCAGCGGCAGCCAGGGCTTGCCCATGGGTCGCGGGCTCAAAGCCTGTCTGCAGTGCAGTCATCCACCCCACATAAAACGCCCCCAACGCACTGGTCAGAGCCATGCTGGCGATGGTCACTACGGCGCGGCGCGCAGCGTCCTTACCCCAGGACATCGCGGGAAAGGGAAAACAGGAAATTGCCAGGACTCATGGAATGACCGCCATCAGGGAGCCGCTGGGGCTGGACCTGCCGCTTCCCCTTCCGGACCGCACTCCGCCATCTCCGCTTCGACCTTGCGCAGCAGATCGGCCAGGGTCTTGCCCGCCTCGGGCTGGAAGTGTTCTTCCAGCACCACCAGGTCCACGATGCGGTCGATGCGAAAGCCCCGGAAGTCGCCGCGCAGCTCGCACCAGGCCGATAGGGTCCACACCTTGCCCCAGTAAAAGCAGCCCAAGGGCCGCAGGCGGCGCTGCGTGGGGCGGCCGTGCACATCGGCATAGTCGATGTGCACGACATTGCGGGTGTGTACGGCCTCGCGCAGGGCTTGCAAAGTGGTGAGGGCACGAGGGCCAAGGCCGACGGAGGGGGCGTAGAGCGCTTGGGCCTCCGCGGCCACGCGCGCGGCGGGGGGCAGCACCGAGAGGATCTTGCCCAGCGCGCCTTCCACCTCGCGCGCCAGGCCGGTGTCGAGCCAGGCCTGGGCCAGGCGGGCGGCAGCCACCAGCGCGTTGGCCTCGCCCTGGCTGAACATGAGGGGTGGCAAATCAAACCCGGCGCCCAGGCGATAGCCCACGCCAGCCTCGCCTTCGATGGGCACGCCTTGGTGCTGCAGGTCGGCCACGTCGCGGTAGATGGTGCGCGGCGATACCTCCAGCCGCTCGGCGAGGAAGGCTGCGGTGGACAGCCGCCGTCCGCGAATGAGCTGGACGATCTGGAAAAGGCGGTCAGCGCGGCGCATGGCAAGTGGTACCGGATTTCAAGTGTTTTTGGCCTCTAGCGCTTATCCAGCATGCGCAGGCAGCTATCATTTTTATCTTCCCTACGCCGATGCCTGCGCCAGAAGATGGGCCCGCGCTCGTCAAAGTGCATCGCCCACGATACCGATGTGAATGTCCACCTGATCGGGCCCGCTGTAGGCCTCGAAGTCGGTGCCAAAACGGCGCTGCACCTGGGGGTTGTGCGCAAAGTAGTGCCAAATCTCACTCCAGGTGTCGATCACCATCTGCGGCATGGCGCCCTGGCCGGAGAACACCAGGTATTGGCCTGCTTGCACAGGCACCCTCTGCGCCTGCGCCCCGCCACCTTCACCCGCCGACCCACCCGCGCTGTGAGCGGTGGCCACGCCTGCAGTCACGTCGAAGGCGCCACTGGCGTCAGACTCGTAAGCACTGTACACGCCATACAAGCGGCCATCATGGCCAGCGGGTGGCAGGTGACGCTCCCAGCTCTGGCTGAAAAACCGGTCCCACAGGGGGCCGATGCGGGCGGTGCCGGGGTCGGCTTCATCGCTGTTGCACGTGCGCACCGACAGGCCCGTTACCTGAAAGGCGGAGACATGCACGGTGCGGGGGCCAGACACCGTGACAGAAGCGGGCGCACCAGCAGTTGGGGCGGTGGTTGCGCCAGGTGTTGCGCTGGTGGCTGCGTTGGAGATCGAGTTGGGAGGTGGCATGGCGATTCGCTTTGGCTTTCTTTTGGTCGCAGCGGCTACAGGGGTGTGCCGCTGGATGAGGGAAGCATGCTGACGCCAGCATACTGA
>JBCNOJ010000057.1:0-15987 GCA_039593925.1 Acidovorax sp. | reverse complement strand
GGAAGCCCTGCTGATGGAAGCCGGCGACGCCAGCGACCCGGCCACGCTCAAGCAGCGCCTGGCCGCCTTGGTGAATCAACAGTTCCCCGCTGCCCTGGCCACACGTGCGCTGGCCCTGGCCGAGCGCTACGTGGACTACCGTGTGGCCCTGGGCAGCTTGCGTGCGCCGCAGGACCTGACCGACCCACGCGCACTGCGCGACGCACTGGAGGCGCGCCACAAGGTGCGCCTGCAGTTTTTTGACGACGCCGAATACGACGCCCTGTTTGCCCGTGAGGCCGACCTGGACCGCTACACCCTGGCGCGCCTGGAGATTGAGCGCAACACCCAGCTCAGCCCCGAACAGCGCGCCCAGGCGCTGCAGGCGGCCGACAACGAACTCTCCACCGAGCGCCGCGCCGAACGCAGCGCCACCACCGAACACATGGCCGCCGCCGCGCAGACGGCCGCGTTCAACGCCAGCCATGCCGACGAACGCACCCGCTACGCCGCCCGCAGCGCGCAATACGGCCCGGCAGCCGCGCAGGCCATGGCCCAGCTGGACCGGGAGGAACAGCACTGGAACCAGCGCCTGGACCAGTACAGCCAAGCCCGCGCGCAACAGGGCGAGGGCCCAGGCCTGCAGCAATTGCGCCAGCAGCTTTTCTCGCCCGAGGAGCAGCAACGCATCGACGCCGCGCTGGCGCTGCGCCGGCTCAACGCGGGCACCTCGGGCTCCTAGGGATGTCCTGGATAACCCTCGCGGGTCTGTGGTGGCGCGGATCGGGACAGGCCGCAAGGCGTCTTTTTGCAGCCAATAGCCGGGCTATTGGCAAAAAAAGCAACGCAGCGGATGGCCCGAGGCCGTGCTTCTACAGACCGCAGGGAGTTATTCAGGACATCCCTAGCTCTTCTGGCGCCGATGCAGCCCGTGGCGCTACTCCAGCGGCCGAACGCCGCCAGACTGCGCGAAATTTTTACCATTCACAAGATTCCTGCAAATCAAGCGGCCAAGCCTCTTGATTTCGCCAGAAACATGAGGCAGGGCGCGCCTACAGTCCATGACATTCATCAACGAATGCCGGAGACACCCCATGAACGCCGCCCTGCCGCAAGAAACCGCCGCCCAGCTCCATGCCTGGGACAACCCCATGGGCCTGATGGGCTTCGAGTTCGTCGAATTCACCTCGCCCCAGCCAGGCGTGCTGGAGGCGGTGTTTGAAAAGCTCGGCTTCACCCTCGTTGCCAAGCACCGCTCCAAGGACGTGGTGCTGTACCGCCAGAACGGCATCAACTTCGTCCTGAACCGCGAGCCCCACAGCCAGGCAGCCTACTTTGGCGCCGAGCACGGCCCCTCGGCCTGCGGCCTCGCCTTCCGTGTGAAGGATGCGCACAAGGCATACAACCGCGCGCTGGAACTGGGCGCCCAGCCCATCGACATCCCCACCGGCCCCATGGAGCTCCGGCTGCCCGCCATCAAGGGCATTGGCGGCGCGCCGCTGTATTTGATTGACCGCTTTGAAGACGGCAAGTCCATCTACGACATCGACTTCGAATTCATCGAAGGCGTGGACCGCCGCCCCGCAGGCCACGGCCTGAACCTCATCGACCACCTCACGCACAACGTGTACCGCGGCCGCATGGGTTTCTGGGCTAATTTTTATGAGAAGTTGTTCGGCTTCCGCGAAATCCGCTACTTCGACATCCAGGGCGAGTACACCGGCCTGACCAGCAAGGCCATGACAGCGCCCGACGGCATGATCCGCATCCCGCTGAACGAAGAGTCCAAGCAGGGCGGCGGCCAGATCGAAGAATTCCTGATGCAGTTCAACGGCGAAGGCATTCAGCACATCGCACTGATCTGCGATGACCTGCTCACCGTGGTGGACAAGCTGGGCATGGCTGGCGTGCAACTGGCCACTGCGCCCAACGACGTGTACTACGAGATGCTCGACACGCGCCTGCCCGGCCACGGCCAACCCGTGGCGGAGCTGCAGTCGCGCGGCATCTTGCTGGATGGCACCACGGCCGACGGCACGCCCCGCCTGCTGTTGCAGATTTTCTCCACGCCCATGCTGGGGCCGGTGTTCTTTGAATTCATCCAGCGCAAGGGCGACTACCGCGACGGCTTTGGCGAGGGCAACTTCAAGGCACTGTTCGAATCGCTGGAGCGAGACCAGATCCGCCGTGGCGTGCTGAACACATAAGACATCTGACATCCAGGGGATAACCCTGAACATCTGCCTATACTGCGCGCTCCCTGGAACTCACAAGGATCCCGATGCCGCTCCGTAGCACCCTGTTCAGCGTTGTCTTGGCAGGCACCGCCTCCGTCGCCCTGGCCCAGACGCCGTCCGCACCTCTCACCATCGTGGTCCCCTACCCCGCAGGCGGTCCCCTCGACATCTCGGCCCGCATCGTGGCCGAAGGTGCGACGGGCCTGGGCACCATCACGGTGGAAAACAAGCCCGGCGCTGGAGGCACCACAGGTGCCGACCTGGTGGCCAAGTCGCCCCAGGGCAGCAACCGCGTGCTGATGGGCGCGGTGGCCACCCATGCCGTGAACCCCTGGCTGCACAAGACCTTCCCGTACAACGCGCTCAAGGATTTCAAGCCCGTCTCACTGGTGGCCCGCACGCCCAACGTGCTGGTGGTGAACGCGCAGCAGGCGGCGAAGCTGGGCATCAAGACCACGCCCGACCTGGTGCAGCATCTGAAGAAGAACCCGGACCAGCTCATGTACGGCTCGGGCGGCAACGGCAGCATCGGCCACATCTCGGCCGAGATGTTCAAGTCGCTCACCAACACCAAGATGGGCCACACGCCCTTCCAGGGCTCCAAGCCCGCGCTGGCGGCGCTGGAATCCGGCCAGGTGCTGATGGTGTTTGACAACCTGGCCTCGGCGCTGCCGCAGATCCAGTCGGGCAAGCTGCTGGCGCTGGGCGTGACCACATTGAGCCGCAACGAGGCGCTGCCCAACGTGCCCAGCATCAACGACAGCGTGCAGGGCTTCAACGTGTCCACCTGGTTTGGCCTGTTTGCACCCGCCTCGCTGCCCGATGCGGACGCACGCCGCTATGCCAACGCGTTCAGCGCCGCGATGCACTCGCCTGCTGGCAAGGAGAAGTTCAAGAAGATGGGCATCACGCCCGAAGAGCTGACGCTCGATGGGTTTGCGCAGTTTGTGCGCTCGGAAAACAGCAAGTACGAATTTCTGATCCGGGCCGCAAAGATCAAGATCGATTAGCAGCCGCGTGGGCTGGTGCGCACCCCCGTCGCGGTGCGCCGACCATGGCGGCAAAGGAGAAAAAAATGGGACAAGCCCCTGTCGTCTATGGCCAATCCACCCGCCCACCGCGCGGCGACTATTCGCGTGCCAACGCGGACTACACCTGCTCGCAGGACTACGCGGCCTACACCGCCGCCGACCACGACACCTACCGCCGCCTGTACGAGCGCCAGCGCGCCCTGCTGCCGGGTCTGGCCAGCCAGGCGTTCATCGACGCCCTGCCCTCGCTGGGCGCGAGCGACCGCATTCCGCGTTTTGAGGAAGTGAACGAGCGCCTTTACAAGGCCACAGGCTGGGAGCTGGTGGGCGTGCCCGGCCTGATACCCGAGGTGCCGTTTTTCACCCTGCTGGCCAACCGCAAGTTCCCGGTGACGGACTGGATCCGCAAGCCCGAGGAGTTCGAATACATCGTCGAGCCCGACATCTTTCACGACCTGTTCGGGCATGTGCCGCTGCTGTTTAACCCCGTTTTTGCGGACTATGTGCAGCGCTACGGCCAGGGCGGTCTGAAGGCGCAGGGGCTGGGGTCGTGCGAGATGCTGAGCCGCCTGTACTGGTACACGATCGAGTTCGGGCTGATCCGCGAGGCGGGGCAGTTGCGGGCGTATGGCGCTGGCATCTTGAGCTCGTCGGGCGAGCTGGCGTATTCGGTGCAGAGCCCGGAGCCGCAGCGCATCCCGCTGCAGTTGGAGCGCACCATGCGCACGCGCTACAAGATCGATACGTATCAGCAGACGTATTTTGTGATTGACAGTTTTGAGCAGCTGTTTGAAATGACGGCGGCGGACTTTGCGCCGATCTATGAGCGGCTTCGGGGGTTGCCGGAGTTTGCTGCGGATGAGCGGGAGGCTGTGGCGGCTTGATTCTTTAGATGAAATTGGCTTCTTCCGCCTGTACATAGAGCGCTGATAGCTACCATTTTTATAGCAATCCCAACCATTCGGGTTGAAACTCTTGAAGCCTCGGTGTGCTGGTTTGGAAGGCGTGCCTGGGTTCAGGGCGGAGGCCGGGGTGTGCGCCCGGCGGCGCAGTAACTTTCTCTTGCGTCGCCTGTACGGACCGGACACATGGGAAACAGGTGTGCGGGGACATGGGAAACACGTCCTCAATTGGATGCCGTCATGGCATTCATGTCCAGACGCATGAATCGCTGGTGACAGAAGTACAGGTCATAGCACCCGTCGTGCAGGTCATCCGGGCGTAAGGCCACCGGCAGCCTGTGCAGGGCGCTGGATAGCCGCAACTTGTGCCCCTGGAACTTCACAAAGCCATTCCAGCCTACTGTGATCACATGGTCACGCTCGGAGTACTCGATGGGCGCCAGGCTCGTTGGCATGGGCCTGAGGCTCATGCGGTAGCGCTGCGCCGGTGTCTGCATCGCGAGGGCTTCGTGGGGCCGCTGGTTGTTATAGATCTCGCGCCAGCGCAGCATCGCCTCTTGCGCATGGGCCAGGCTGTCGAAGGTCCGCCCTCGCAGCACCTCGGCCTTCAGGGAGCGGTGAAAGCGCTCGATCTTGCCGTTGGTCTGCGGGTGGTACGGACTGCTGTGGCTGCTGCGCACGCCCAGGCGAATCAGCCAGACATCCAGCGTGCTCAAGTGACCGGGAGCACTGGGCGAGCCCCACGGCGCCCCGTTGTCTGAATTGATGCGCGCCGGCAACCCGTAGCGCTCCAGAATGCCTTGCAGCAACGCTTGGACCGTGCAGATGTCGGTCTTGCTGCAGGCGGTCGTGGCCAGTGCAAAGCGCGAGTGATCATCCAGCATGGTCAGCGGCGTGCAGCGCCCACCGGCAGTCTCGAAGTAGCCCTTGAAATCCATCTGCCACAGACCGTTGGGCAGTTCGTGCTCAAAGCGCTGCCAGTCTGCGTGTGCATCATCTGGCGGCAGGGCGATCAGTCCATGGCGGCGCAGCAAATCAGTGACCGTACTGGGGGCTGGCACCTGCTCATGGCCCAGGTCCTTGAGCCGCCGGCAGATCTTGCGCGCGCCCCAGGCTGGGTGCTGCCTGCGCAGTTCCAGCACGACCGACTGCAAGGCTGCTGGGGTTTGACGGGGGCTGTGCAGCGGGCGGCGTGAGCGCTCGGTGAAAGCTGCTTCAGCCTCAGCAGCAAAGCGCTTGAGCAGCGCGTAGCCCGCCTTGGGGGAAATACCAAACCGACGACACAGTTCACGCCGGTTGGCGCCATCCTGCATTGCCAGTTGCACGAACTCTTGTTTGGTGCTCATGAGAGATCTCGGTTGCCAGGGCATAGGTTTCTCCTGGGCAGGGTCTGCCAAGGAGAAGTGTTTCCCATGTCCCCGCACACCTGTTTCCCATGTGTCCGGTCCGTACAGGCGACGCGAAAGAAAGTTACTCGCATGCCGGGCGACTCCCGGCCTCCGCACTGAAACCAAGCACACCTCCCAAACCAGCACTCCCTGGCTTCGATAGGCTCAGCTCAAACAGTAGGCGGAAACTCGACAACTATAAAAACAATAGCTGCCAGCGCTTGATAGAAAGGCGCCAGCAGTCAAAATGACCAAGACCCAAGGACTCAGAGTGCGCCGAAATCCGGTCGGTGCTTTTAGCGAAACCGCCGTCGGCCTGCTCCGCAGTCCGCACCGCTCACGCGGCGACCGGATTTCAGACAGCGCTGAAATCGGGACGGCGCTTTTGCCGAAAGATCATCCAGCCCGCTACGCGGTCTGCACCGCTATCGCGGCGGCCAGATTTCAGCTCTTGCTGAAATCTGGCTTTCTCTTTTCCATAAACGCCGAGAACGCCTCCCGCGCCGCAGGCTCGCGCAGCATGCGCCCAAAGCTCTCACCCTCTTCCGCCATCACCTCCAGCACCTTCGCCTGCTGCCCGCCCTTCATCAACCGCTTGGTTTCGATGAGCGACGACAACGGCTTGGCTGCCAGCTTCTTCGCTTGCGCCTGTGCGACGCCATTGCACTCGGTCGGCGGCACCACGCGGTTGACCAGCCCCACTTCCAACGCGGCTTCGGCCATGAACGGCTCGCCCAACAGCAAGGCTTCCGCAGCGCGGTGGTAACCCAGCATCTGCGGCACCAGCAGGCTCGATGCCGCCTCGGGGCATAGGCCCAGATTGACGAACGGCATGGAGAACGCGGCGTTGTCGCCCGCATAGACCAGGTCGCAATGGAACAGCATCGTCGTGCCGATGCCCACAGCAGGGCCGCACACCGAGGCGATCACTGGCTTGGGGAACGTGGCGATGCCGCGTAGAAAACGGAACACGGGCGAGTCCTGCGTCGCGGGCGGCTGCTGCAAAAAGTCGCCGATGTCGTTGCCCGCGCTGAAGATCGCTACGTCGCCCTGGAACACCACCACGCGCACGCTGGCATCGGCCTTGGCGGCATCGAGTGCATCGGCCATGGCGGCATACATGTCGCGCGTGATGGAGTTCTTCTTGTCCACGCGGTTGAAGGTGATGGTGGTCACACCGGCTTCGGTGTGGGCGAGGATATCGGGGGTCGCAGTGCTCATGGTGCTCTTATTCCTTGTAGTAAACGATCTGGTGGCTGGTGGCCAGCATGGTGCCAGCCTCGTTCCACAGTTGTGCTGTCTGGTCGAAGAAGCCGTTGCGGAACTCCTGCCCGCGCGCCTGGCCGAGCAGGTAGCCCGTGCCCGTGGCCTGCAATTGGGCGGCGCTGGCGTGGAAATACACGGTGATCGAGACCGTGCCAGCGGGCACCTGGCGTGCGCGGCGCAGCCACACGCGGGGGAAGAACACGTCCGCCAGCGCGGCCAGAGCAACGAAGTCGAGTGGACGCTCGGGCGCGTCGCGCGCCCATAGCTGCGTGAGGCTGTGGTCTCCGCTGCCATCCCAGGTGCGAGGCACAAACCCTGCCACGGGGCGCATCTCATAACGGCGCAACCACTCCACCGCGCCCTCGGGTGCGACGATGGCCTTGTTTTCCGAAGGGGGCGGCACCTCCGGCATGGGCACGTCGCCCACGCTCCAGGTCTCGCGGCGTACAGCCGTGACGGCGGTGGCCGTGGTGGTGACCACCTGTGCGCCGTCGGCACCGGCCTGCAGGATCGACAGCGTCCAGTGCTGGGTGGAGCGATTGGTGCGCACAGGTGTGGCCTGCACAGTGAACGCTCCGGCAGTCAGCGCGCCCGCATAGTTGACGGTGAGCGAAAGCGGGTCACCCAGCCGGTCCGGGTGCTGCAAGATGGCTTGCAGCAGCGTGGCGGCGGTGATGCCGCCAAATGGGCCGACCATGTTCCAGTAGCCGGGGTGGGTCTGTCCTTCGCACTGACCCTTTGCGGCAGGCGAGGTCGTGAGCCGCAGCGCTTCATCCAGCGGGTGCATGCCGGAAGCCGAAGCAGACACAGAAGAAAGAGAAGAAGAAGCAGTCGTCGTCATGTTGTGAGTGTGCCGCGAAAATACCGCTCAGGCCGTCGTGCCGGAGACTTCGCCGTGCGGCATGCCACCGCCCAGAGCAGCCAACGCCGCCGCCGCACGCGGCCACAGACTTTGGCGGAATTGGTCGCGAAAGAATCCGAAGTGCCCGATGCGCCGCACCTGCACATCGGCGGGCGTGATGCTCTCCACGCGGCGTTCGGTGTTGGCGTACAGGTTGACGAGGTTGTGCGTGCCGCGCAAGGTCATCAGCTCGTCGTCGGACATGGACAGCGCCAGCACCGGGAACCGCACCGCACCATAACTCTGCGCCACCGCAGGCCCCTCGGCGCCCACGCTGTACGCCGGGTCCAGACACCAGCGCCGCCACTGCAGGATCACGCCCGCGGGCAGGTCACCCACCTTCTTGAGCGTGCGACCCGGAAAGTAACCGCACAGCCGCGTGGCCAGCGGCACCAGCACCCACCAGAAATACGGAACGATGCGCTTGAGCTGCGGCGCGTTGTCACGCCAGTAGCCGCTGCCTGCGGCCACGCTGAGCAGGCCCGCCACCTGCTCTGGTTTTTTCAGAAGCCCTGGCAACTGCGCGCCCAGGCTGTGGCCCAGCAAATACAGCGGCTGCGACGGCAGCGCAGCCTTGGCGGCTGTGATCACCGCCTCGTAGTCCTGCGCCCAGTCGAACAGATCCGCCTTCACATCGCGCATCGCACCCTGCAGCGAATCGCCATGGCCTCGGTAATCAAACGTGGTGACCCGAAACCCCTGCTGCGCCATCCACAGCGCAAAGGCCTCGTAGTACGACTGCCGCACCCCCATGGCGCCGCCGATCACGACGCTGGCGCGCGGTGCGCCCTCGGGTTCATAGACACGCAGTGCCAAAGACACCGCCCCGTTGACCTGCAAGGTTTGCTTGTTCATGTCTGTCTCCTTGGTTCAATGCCGATCTGCGCCGGCTTGAAAAGAAAACGATCGCTGAGGGAAGAACACTGGCTTCGACAAGCTCAGCCCAAACGATTTGGGTGAGAGCAATCAAGCCTTGCTCCGCCCCTTCCCCTGCCTTCACACCCCGCCCTCAAGGGCGTAGCGAGCGGGATCAGCTGCTAGGCGGACGGAGCACAGGAACCGGAACGTACTTCCTGTACGTGAGGATTCCGAGCACCGCCCAACGACGCAGATGACCCGCGCAGTAGCCAGCTAACTCAAAGAGCTTCGATGATGCCGGCGGCGCCTTGGCCAGTACCTACACACATCGTGACCATGCCGTACTTCAGCTTGTGGCGGCGTAGCGCATGCACCACCGTCGCTGCACGGATGGCACCGGTCGCCCCCAGCGGATGCCCCAGAGCAATCGCGCCGCCCATAGGGTTCACCTTGCTCGGGTCCAGCCCCAGCGTATTGATCACCGCCAGCGACTGCGCCGCAAACGCTTCATTCAACTCGAACCAGCCGATGTCTTCATGCTTCAAGCCCGCATAGCGCAGCGCCGCAGGAATCGCCTCGATAGGCCCAATGCCCATGATCTCGGGCGGCACTCCGCGCGCGGCATAGCTCACAAAGCGAGCCAGGGGCGTCAGGCCAAACTGCTTCACGGCCTTTTCGCTGGCCACGATCAGTGCACCCGCGCCATCGCTGGTCTGCGAGCTGTTGCCCGCCGTGACGCTGCCGCGTGCAGCAAACACGGGCTTGAGCTTGGCCAGGCCCTCCAGGGACGTATCAGGACGAGGGCCTTCGTCCAGGCTCACGGTGCGGCGCTTTTCCACCACTTCGCCGGTAGCGAGGTTGGGCGACCGTTCCACGATTTCGAATGGCGTGATTTCGTCGCTGAACTCCCCGGCCTTTTGCGCCTTGATGGCGCGCAGGTGGGATTCGAGGGCGAACGCATCCTGCATTTCGCGGCTCACCTTCCACTGCTGCGCGACCTTTTCGGCGGTGAGACCCATGCCGTAGGCGATGCCTACGTTCTCGTCCTTGGCAAAGATCTCGGCGTTGAACGAGGGCTTGTTGCCGCCCATTGGCACCAGGCTCATGGACTCGGCGCCACCGGCGATCAGCACGTCGGCCTCGCCCACGCGGATGCGGTCGGCGGCCATCTGCAGCGCGGTGATGCCCGATGCACAGAAGCGGTTCACCGTCACGCCGCCCACGGGGTGGTCGAACGCCAGGCCCACGGCGACGCGGGCCATGTTCATGCCCTGCTCGCCTTCAGGGAAGGAGCAGCCGATGATGGCGTCTTCAATCGCCTTGGGGTCCAGCGTGGGCACCTGCAGCATGGCGCTCTTGATGGCGGCGACCAGCAGATCGTCAGGCCGGGTGTTCTTGAAGTAGCCGCGGCCCGAGCGCCCGATGGGCGTGCGCGTGGCGGCGACGATGTAGGCGTCCTGGACTTGTTTTTGAGCCATGGTGAAACTCCTTCAATTCTTGGGGGGGCGGCTGGAAGGAACCCAGGCCCACGTAAATACACATTCGACCGGCTCTACACCGGCTTCGTCGGTCACGGTGACTTTCACCTGCACCTCGCCCTTGTCGCTGGCCAACATGGCGGCGCGCTGCTCGGCGGTGAGCGTGGCCACAGCCTTCAAGCCACCCGTGGCGCGCTTCTTGAACGCCATGGAGAGCTCCTTGGCCAGCGGCAGGCAGTCATCGCGCACGTTCATGCCCACCACCATGCCCGTGGCCGTTTCGGCCAGCAGGTTCATGGCCGAGGCGTGCACGCCGCCGATGTGGTTCTGCACCCGGCGCTCGTTGGCCAGGTGCACCTCGACCCGCTCGGGCGTGAGCGACACGAACTTCACCCCGGCCGTGCCGGTGAAGGGCACGGCCCGGCGCAGGATGATGTTCTGCACGAAGCCGCGCATGAAGGCGGGGGCCTCGTCCAGGCGCATCAGCGAGCGCTGGAGTTTGTTGGGGGCTTGGCTCGCCATGGTGATGGCGGTCAGTTGCGAACCGGCTTACCTGTCGAGAGCATTCCGAGAATGCGCTCGTGCGTCTTGGGCTGTGCGATCAGGTGGCAGAACACCTTGCGCTCCAGCGTGAGCAGGTATTCCTCGCTCACCATCGAACCCGCATCCACATCGCCGCCACAGACCACCTCGGCGATCATGGCGCCGATCTTGAAGTCATAGGCGCTGATGAAGCCGCCGTCGCGCATGTTCACCAGTTGCGCCTTGATGGTGGCCAGGCCGCTGCGGCCCGCCACGGGGAACAGGCGCTTATGCGGCGCACGCCAGCCGCTGGCGGCCATGGACTTGGCTTCGTTGATGGCGACAAACAGCAGCTCATCCTTGTGCGGCACGATGACATCGCTGTCCAGCAGGTAGCCCAGCTTGCGCGATTCGAGCGCGCTGGTGCCCACCTTGGCCATGGCGGCGGCGGTGAAGCCTTCGGTGAGGAAGGGCAGCAGGTCCTTGCTCGTGGAAGCCGCCATATTCTCGGCCGCGCGGCGGGCGATGTAGGTCAGGCCGCCCGCGCCGGGCACTAGGCCCACGCCCACTTCGACCAGGCCGATGTAGCTTTCCATGTGCGCCACGCGCTTGGCCGAATACACGGCCAGCTCGCAACCACCGCCCAGCGCCATGCCGTGGATGGCCGCGACAACGGGCACCTGGGCGTAGCGGATGCGCAGCATCAGGTTCTGCAGCTCTTGCTCGATGCTTTCGACCGCATCGGCGCCGCCGACCATGAAGGCAGGCATGGTGGCTTCCAGGTCGGCGCCCACGCTGAACGGGGCGTCGCCAGACCAGATGACCATGCCCTGGTACTCGGACTCAGCCAGTTCCAGAGCTTCCATCAGCGCTTCCATCACTTCGGGGCTGATGGCGTGCATCTTGTTCTTGATGCTGGCGATGAGCACTTGGCCGTCCAGCGTCCAGGTACGCAGGGCTTTCGATTCGGCAATGGTGGTGCCAGCGGTGCGCCAGTCGGGCAGGCTGGTTTCGCCCAACAGGGCCTCGGGGAAGATCTGGCGCTCGTACACGGGCAGCTGGCGGCGGGGCACGAATTGGCCGCGCGATGCGCTCCACGAGCCTTGCGCGGTGTGCACGCCACCGGCTTCGGCCACGGGGCCCTTGAAGACCCACTCGGGCAGCGGTGCCTTGCACAGGGCTTTGCCAGCGTCGATGTCTTCCTGAATCATCTTGGCGACTTCGAGCCAGCCTGCTTCCTGCCACAGCTCGAAGGGGCCTTGCTTCATGCCGAAGCCCCAGCGCATGGCCTGGTCCACGTCGCGGGCATTGTCGGCAATGGTGCCCAGGTGCACGGCGGCGTAGTGGAAGCTATTGCGCAGAATGGCCCAGAGGAACTGGCCGGGCGCGCCTTCAGCGTTGCGCAGCAGGCGCAGGCGTTCGGCGGCGGGCTTCTTGAGCATGCGGGCGTACACCTCGTCGGCCTTCTGGCCGGCGGGCACGTACTCTTCGCTTTCCAGCTCGAAGCGCATCACGTCGCGGCCGACCTTCTTGAAGAAACCTGCCTTGGTCTTCTGGCCCAGGTTGCCCAGTTCCAGCAGCTTTTTCAGCACGGCGGGCGTGCCAAAGCTTTCGTAGAAGGGGTCGGTCTCGATGCTCAGGTTGTCCTGCAGCGTCTTGATGACGTGGGCCATGGTGTCCAGACCCACCACGTCGGCGGTGCGGAAGGTGCCGCTCGATGCGCGGCCGAGCTTCTTGCCCGTGAGGTCGTCCACCACGTCAAAGGTCAGGCCGAAGTTCTCGACCTCCTTCATGGTCGCCAGCATGCCGGCAATGCCCACGCGGTTGGCCACGAAGTTGGGGGTGTCGTGCGCGCGCACCACGCCCTTGCCCAGGCCGCTGGTGACGAAGGCTTCGAGCTGGTCGAGCACTTCAGGCTGGGTGGTGGGGGTGTTGATCAGCTCCACCAGCGTCATGTAGCGCGGTGGGTTGAAGAAGTGGATGCCGCAGAAACGGGGCTTGATGCTCTCGGGCAGCACTTCGGAGAGCTTGGTGATCGACAGGCCCGAGGTGTTGGACGCAAGGATGGCGTGCTTGGCCACGTGGGGGGCGATCTTGGTGTACAGGTCGAGCTTCCAGTCCATGCGCTCGGCAATGGCCTCGATCACTAGGTCGCATTCCTTGAGCAGGTGCATGTGCTCTTCGTAGTTGGCCTGCTGGATCAGCGCTGCGTCATCGGCCACGCCCAGGGGCGAGGGCTTGAGCTTCTTGAGGCCTTCGACGGCCTTGGTGACGATGCCGTTCTTGGGGCCTTCCTTGGCAGGCAGATCGAACAGCACCACGGGCACCTTCACGTTGACGAGGTGGGCGGCAATCTGCGCGCCCATCACGCCTGCGCCGAGCACGGCGACTTTTTTCACTTGGAATCGGGACATGGGTTGGGTTCCTGGTTGGGGCGCTGCGCGACACCGCTGGGGTGCGCGCGGCCACGGGAATGGGGTTTACTGGACGCGGATCCAGGTTTGCGTGCGCCCGAACGGACCGATCGATCCGCGCACTTCGAGCTTCTTGCCGCCCTCGATGGGGGTCATGCGCAGGGTGTAGTTGCGGCCGTTCTCGGGATCGAGAATCTTGCCGCCCTCCCACACGTCCTTGTCGTCGGCCTTCTTGGCTCCGCGGATGATCTCCAGGCCCACAAGGGGCTTGCCTTTGCGGTCATCCGAGCACTCGGTGCAAAGGTCGTCAGGCTTGGCATCCTTCGACAGGCGCTTTTCCAGCGCTCCGTTCAGCACGCCGCCGCCAGTGTCACGGATGCGGATCTCGGCCTTGGCCTCGCCGGTCTTGTCATCGATGTTGCGCCACAGGCCTTCGGGCGTCATCTGCGCCCAGGCCGGCAACGCGCCCGCTACCAAAACAATAGCTGCTACCGCTTTGTGCATAAGCGCTCCCTGGCAAAAAGACTTGAAATCCGCATCCGGCGCCGATCAGGCCAGGGCCAGATCGGTGTCCATCAGCACCTTGCTGCCGGCACGGGCGGTGCGCATCAGCGTCGCCGTTTCGGGGAACAGCTTGGCAAAGTAGAAGCGCGCGGTCTGCAGCTTGGCGCCATAGAACGGGTCGGTGTTGCCAGCGGCGATCTCGCGCAGGGCGACCTGGGCCATGCGGGCAAACAGGTAGCCGAACACCAGGTGGCCGGCCACGCGCAGGTAGTCCACGGCGGCGGCGCCCACTTCGTCGGGGTTTTGCATGCCCTTGAAGCCGATCTCGGTGGTGAACTTGGTCATCTGGTCGCCCAGCATGGCCACGGGGTTGATGAACTCGGCCATCTTCTCGTTCACGCCTTCTTCTTCCACCAGCTGGCCGATCAGCTTGCCGAACTTCTTGAGTGTGGCGCCGTTGTTGCCCAGGATCTTGCGGCCCAGCAGGTCCAGCGACTGGATGGTGTTGGTGCCTTCATAGATCATGTTGATGCGGTTGTCGCGCACGTACTGCTCCATGCCCCATTCCTTGATGAAGCCATGGCCGCCGAAGACCTGCATGCAGGCGTTGGTGGAGATGTGGCCGTTGTCGGTGATGAAGGCCTTCACGATGGGCGTGAGCAGCGCCACCATTTCCTCGGAGTCCTTGCGCACCTTCTCATCGGGGTGGCTGTGCACCTTGTCGAGCAGCAGCGTGCAGAAGATCTGCAGCGCGCGGCCGCCTTCGGCATAGGCCTTGGCGGTGAGCAGCATCTTGCGCACGTCGGGGTGCACGATGATGGGGTCGGCATCCTTGTCCTTGGCCTTCACACCCGAGAGGCTGCGCATCTGGATGCGGTCCTTGGCGTAGGCCAGCGCGTTCTGGTAGGCCACTTCCGTCAGACCCAGCGACTGGTTGCCCACGCCCAGGCGAGCGGCGTTCATCATGACGAACATGGCGGCCAGGCCCTTGTTGGGCTGGCCCACCATGGTGCCGACGGCACCGTCAATGGCGATCTGCGCTGTGGCGTTGCCGTGGATGCCCATCTTGTGCTCCAGGCCCGTGCAGAAGATGGGGTTGCGCTCGCCCAGCGAACCGTCGGCCTTGATGTTGAACTTGGGCACGACAAACAGGCTGATGCCCTTGCTGCCCTTGGGCGCGTCGGGGAGGCGGGCCAGCACCAGGTGCACGATGTTGGCGGCCATGTCATGTTCACCCGCGCTGATGAAGATCTTGTTGCCGGTGATCTTGTAGGTTCCGTCGGCCTGGGGTTCGGCCTTGGTGCGCAAGAGGCCCAGGTCGGTGCCGCAATGGGGTTCGGTCAGGCACATGGTGCCGGTCCACTCGCCGCTGGTCAGCTTGGGCAGGTAGATCTTCTTTTGTTCTTCGGTGCCGTGGGCGTGCAGGGCTTCGTAGGCGCCGTGCGACAGGCCGGGGTACATGGTCCAGGCCTGGTTGGCCGAGTTCATCATCTCGTACAGGCACTGGTTGAGCACGAAGGGCAGGCCCTGGCCACCGTAGGCGGGGTCGCAGCTCAGCGCCGCCCAACCGCCTTCGACGTACTTGGCATAGGCGTCCTTGAAGCCCGACGGGGGCTTGACTTCGTGCGTGGCCTTGTCGAGCACGCAGCCTTCGGTGTCGCCGCTGATGTTCAGCGGGAAGGTCACTTCAGAGGCAAACTTGCCGGCTTCTTCGATCACGGCGTTGATGGTGTCCACATCCACTTCGGCGTGGGGAGGCATCGCCTTGAATTCATCGCTGACCTTGAACACTTCGTGCATGACGAATTGCATGTCGCGCAGAGGCGGCGTGTAGGTAGGCATGGGTTTACTCCTTGGATGGTGTGGTTTGGTTGGAAACTTTGCGGCGCCCTGCAGCAGGTGCCTTGGCCGCGGCAGCAGGTGCTGCGGCCAAGGCGCTGTAGCGCGCCAGGATGTTGTGGAAGCCGGTGACGGCACGCTCCAGCGAGCCAGGGTTGCGCAGGAAACGCGCTTCGTAGTGCAGGGCCAGGATGAGGCCGTGGATCTCGAACAGCATCTGCTCTGAGTTGGCGTCGGCCTGCAGCTCGCCCAGCTCCTTGCATTGCTCGATGGCGCGGCGCATGGCGGCGTGCCAGGTCATCACCGAGCTGGCCAGAGCGTCGCGCACTGGGCCGGTACGGTCATCGAATTCGACTGCGCCGCTGATGTAGATGCAGCCCGAATCGATTTCGATGGAGGTGCGCTTCATCCAGTTGTCGTACAGCGCATGCAGCCGCGCCAGCCCCCGCGGGGCGGACATGGCGGGGTAAAACACCTCTTGCTCGAAACGCGTGTGGTATTCGCGGATGACGGAAATCTGCAGCTCTTCACGCGAGCCAAAGTGGGCAAACACGCCCGACTTGCTCATGCCCGTGACATCGGCCAGCGCCCCGATGGACAGCCCCTCCAACCCGATGTGCGTGGCCAGCCCCAACGCCGCCTCGACGATGGCGGCCTTGGTCTGCTGG
>JBCNOJ010000569.1:0-2501 GCA_039593925.1 Acidovorax sp. | reverse complement strand
CCCCCGCGCAGGGTGCGTCCTGGAAGGAGACCTTGCCCTGGGCGTCGGTGCATTTGTGGATGGCCCAGGCCGGGGCCAGAAAACCCAGTGCCAGGGCGCAGGTGGCATGGCGGATCATTGGTGTCATGAGCGTGGCTTGCAAAGGAGCGAAAAGCACATGCTACGCCAGCCGCGCAGGGCGCGCCCTACAATCCGCCGCTCCCATGACCACCCCATTCTTTGACGCCATCATCATCGGCGCCGGTGCTGCCGGCCTGTTCTGCGCAGCCCAGGCGGGCCAGCGGGGCCTGAAGGTCTTGCTCATTGACCACTCCGACAAGGTGGCCGAGAAGATCCGCATCTCGGGCGGCGGGCGCTGCAACTTCACCAACCGCGACCTGGACCCGGCCGCACCGCACAAACACTTTGTGGGGCAGAACCCGCAGTTCTGCCGCTCGGCGCTGTCGCGCTACACGCCGGCGGACTTCATTGCACTGGTGCAAAAGCACGGCATCCCTTTTCACGAAAAGCACAAGGGCCAGCTTTTTGCAGACCGCTCGGCCGAGGACCTCATCGCCATGCTGCTGGCCGAGTGTGAGGCGGGTGGCGTGACCCGCTGGCAGCCATGCAGCGTTAAAAACATAGCCTTTTTGGCCTCTAGCGCTTACCCATCAAGCGCTGGCAGCTATCAAATCGATACCGACAGAGGCCCGGTGCAAGCGTGCTCGCTGGTGGTTGCGACGGGCGGTTTGTCCATTCCCAAGATCGGCGCTACGGATTTCGGCTACCGGCTGGCGCAGCAGTTCAGCATTCCGCTGGTGGAGCGCCGCCCGGGCCTGGTGCCGCTGACCTTCGACGGCGCGGGCTGGGCGCCGTATGCGCAACTGGCCGGGCTGGCGCTGCCGGTGCAGATCAGCACAGGCACCAAGAAGCATCGCGTGGCCTTTGATGAGGACCTGCTGTTCACCCACCGCGGTCTCTCAGGCCCCGCGGTGTTGCAGATCTCCAGCTACTGGCAGGAGGGCACGCCACTGGCCATCAACCTGGCGCCCACGGTGGACCTGCCCGCTGCGCTGGCGCAGGGCAAGGCACGCTCACGCAAGCTGGTGGCCAACGAACTGGCGACACTGGTACCCAGCCGATTGGCCGATGCCTGGGCAGGGCGCGAGGCCGACTGGCAGCGCCCTATCAACGAAGCCAGCGACAAGGCCCTGGCCCGCCTGGCAGAGCAGCTGGCGCGCTGGGAGCTCACGCCCACCGGCACCGAGGGTTACAAGAAGGCCGAGGTCACGCTGGGCGGCGTGGACACCAAGGCCCTGTCGCAGCAGACCATGGAGTGCAAGGCGCAACCAGGGCTGTATTTCATCGGCGAGGTGGTGGACGTGACAGGCTGGCTGGGCGGCTACAACTTTCAGTGGGCCTGGGCCAGTGCACATGCGTGCGCGCAGGCGCTGCCACCGGGAGGCGATGCGTAAGCGCCGGGTGCATTGTTGATCCTGGACTGACGCGGCAGGCCGAGAACCGCAGCGCCCACCCTAAGCTGCAACCGGCTCAGGGCTTGTATCCTCAAGTGCACTTCTCGGAGGTCGGCATGGACGCGATGGAACGCGCGGAGAAACTGCAGGCAGCTGCCACGGCCGTCGGTGCGCTGGCGGCCCTGGTGCCAGCAGCCACCATCAGCGGCAACATCTTCATCGCCATACTGGCCGCGCTGGGGGTGCGGTGATGCTCCGGTGGCAGCTCACCGATGAGGGAGATGCCTATTTGCGTGCCGAGTCGCGCATCTCGGGCCGGTCTACCTCTCGCACATCGCTGTGGCTGGGCAACTTGTCGCCGGGCGCTGTGCTGATGGTCCTGGCGGTGTTGCTGAATGGACGGCTGGGGTAGTGCGTAAAGCGTATAGCGTGGTGCGTGCGCCATCGGCTCCGCAATCAGCAGCCCCAAGCTCACACCCCGCCACCGCAGCAGGCACGCCAAAGCACGCTCCTCGCGCTGGCTGGCGCCCCGCTCACCCCAGCAATGGCGCGGGCTGCGTGCCCAATGCATCCGCCCCGCGTGGCGCGGCGCCTTGCAGCCTGCGGTGCTCTACCGCCCACGCCAGCAGCGCAGCCGGAGGCAGCGGGCGGCTGAAGTGGTAGCCCTGCAGTTCCTCACAATCCAGCGCGCTCAGAACCTGGGCCGTAGCCAGGTCTTCCACCCCTTCGGCCACGATGCGCAGGCCCAGCGTGTGGCCCAGCGCAATGATGGCGCGCGTGATGGCCATGTCGGCGGGGTTGCTCAGCATGTCGTGCACGAACGACTGGTCGACCTTGAGCCGGTCGATGTCAAAACGCTTGAGGTAAGCCAGGCTGGAGTAGCCGGTGCCAAAGTCGTCGATGGACAGCAGCACCCCCAGCGCCTTCAGCGCGGCCAGTTGCTGTTCGGCCGCATGGGCGTTGTCCATGAGCTGGGATTCGGTGATCTCCAGCTCCAGCCGGTGCGCGGGCATGCCAGTGCGCGCCAGCAGCGCTTCGATGTCGGGC
>JBCNOJ010000568.1:0-2506 GCA_039593925.1 Acidovorax sp. | reverse complement strand
ACTTCTTGTTAATCCACACCCACAAATCGGACAGCGACAGGCGCCGGGCGGCTGCGAACAATGAAGCGTGATCTCCATGATTCATTGACACCACGCCATGCACAGCACCCTTGCGGCCCGGGCCGTCCAGTCTCCGTCTTCCCCCAGCGGCATCTACACCATCTGCCCCACGCCGTTCGATGCGCAGGGCCAGGTGGACGAGGCAGCCATCCGCACGCTGACCGACTTCCAGGTCGCGGCCGGCGTGTCGGGCCTGGCCGTGCTGGGATTTTTGGGTGAACTGCACAAGCTCTCCAACGCCGAACGCCGCCAGGTCATCGCCGCCTACGTGCGGGCCGCTGCCGGCCGCGTGCCGGTGTGGACGGGCGTGCGCGCCCTGGGCATTGCCGGCGCCGTGGAGCAGTGCGTGGAAGCGCAGGAACTGGGCGCTGCAGCCGTCTTCGCCGCGCCGCTGGATGGCGCGAGCGACGCTCTGCAGTTCGAGTACTACAGCACCCTGGCCCGCGCCGTGCGCATTCCGGTGGTCATCCACGACTTCCCCGATTCGTTCTCCACCGAGATCAGCGCCGAGGTCATCGCCCGACTGGCGGCGGAAGGCGGCGTGGACACCATCAAGATGGAAGAGCCGCCCGTGGGCCAGAAGATCACGCGCATCCTGGAACTGTCGGGCCAGGGCGTGAAGATCTTCGGCGGACTGGGCGGCGTGTACTTTCTCGAAGAACTGCAGCGCGGGGCCATCGGCACGATGACGGGCTTTGCGTTCCCTGAAATCCTGGTGCGCATCTTCGACCAGTACGCCGCAGGCGACACCGCGGGCGCAGCCGCCACCTTCGACCGCTACTGCCCGCTGATCCGCTACGAGTTCCAGCCCAAGATGGGCCTGGCGATGCGCAAGTACGTGTACCAGAGGCGCGGCCTGATCGGCAGCGCCGCGCTGCGCAGCCCCGCCATGCGCATGGACCCGGTCACCGCGGCCGAGCTGGAGGCCGTCGTGGCCCGCGTGGGCCTGGACATCACCAGCAGCGCCCCGCTGCGCATCGCGTAAAGGCGGCTGCTGCATGACGTACGACCTCACCATCCGCAACGGGCGCATCACCACGTCCGAGTCGACGTTCTACGCCGACATCGGCATACAGGACGGGCGCATCGCCGCCATCGCGTCGCAACTGGAGGCGGGCGCCGAGGACATCGACGCCACGGGCCGATGGGTGATGCCCGGCGGCATCGACAGCCACGCGCACATCGAGCAGTTCTCAGGCATGGGCGTGATGTGCGCGGACGACTTCTACAGCGGCACCGTGTCTGCGGCCTTCGGCGGCACGACCACCATCATTCCGTTCGCGGCGCAGCACCGGGGCCAGCGCATTCCCGACGTGGTGGCCGACTACGCCCTGCGCGCCCGCGAGAAGGCGGTGATCGACTACGGCTTTCACCTGATCCTGTCGGAGACCACGCCCGGGATGCTGCAGCATGACCTGCCGCAGGCCATTGCCGACGGCATCACGTCGCTGAAGGTCTATATGACCTACGACGCGCTCAAGCTCGACGACTTCCAGATGCTGGACGTGATGGAGGCCGCCGGACGCGAGGGCGCCATGCTGATGATCCACGCGGAGAACCACGACGTGATTCGCTGGATCGCGCGGCGGCTGCTGGAGCGCGGCCACAAGGCGCCGAAGTTCCACGCGGTCGCGCACGACGCGCTGGCCGAAGGCGAGGCCAGCCAGCGCGCCATCAGCCTGTCGCGCCTGCTCGATGTGCCCATCCTGCTGGTGCATGTGTCCGCCACCGAGGCCATCGACGCCATCCGCTCTGCCCGCCTGCTGGGCAGCAAGGTGCACGCTGAAAGCTGCCCGCAATACCTGTTTCTGACCGCCGAAGACCTGGACCGCGACGGTCTGGAGGGCGCCAAGTTCTGCTGCAGCCCACCGCCGCGCGACGCCCGCGCCCAGGAAGCCGTGTGGCAGGGCTTCGCGGACGGCACGCTGGGCATCTACAGCTCGGACCACGCGCCGTACAAGTTCGACACCAGCGGCAAGCTGCCCAAGGGCGACGCCACCACGTTCAAGGAAATGGCCAACGGCGTGCCCGGCATCGAGCTGCGCCTGCCGCTGATGTTCTCCGAAGGGCTGCTCAAGGGCCGCATCAGCGCCGAGCATTTCGTGCGCCTCACCGCCACGAACCATGCGCGCATGTATGGCCTCGCCCATTGCAAGGGCGACATCGCCGTGGGCCTGGACGCCGACATCGCACTGTGGGACCCGGCCGCGCGCCGCACCGTCACCTGGGCCGACCTGCACGACAACGTGGGCTACACGCCCTATGAAGGCAAGGAGATCACCGGCTGGCCCACCACCGTGATCAGCCGCGGCCGCGTGGTGGTGCATCAGGGCACGCTGCACGCCACGCGCGGGCAGGGCAAGTACATCGCCCGCCAGTGCCCCGCACCGTTGCTGGACAACCCCGACCGCCCTGCCCCATCCAGCGCCGCCCGGTGGCTGGGGCT
>JBCNOJ010000567.1:0-2528 GCA_039593925.1 Acidovorax sp. | reverse complement strand
ACCGAGATGGCCTTGCCGTCATAGAACAGCACTTCCACGGCCATGCCGTCTTCCAGGTAGTTCAGTGCGTCGCCCATGTTTTCGGCTTCGACTTCGTACTGGTTGTATTCGGTGTCCATGCAAACGTACATGGGGTCAGCGAAATAGGAGTAGGTGCACTCCTTCTTGTCCAGGATCACGTTGTCGATCTTGTCGTCGGCCTTGAACACGTTTTCAGTGCCGAAGTTGCCGATCAGGCTCTTGAGCTTCATGCGCACGGTGGCTGCACCGCGGCCGCCACGGGCGTATTCAGTCTTCAGGACCACCATGGGGTCCTTGCCGTGCATGATGACGTTGCCGGCGCGGATTTCTTGAGCGATTTTCATAGCAAGTTGCTTGGGTTGGGGCCGCTCAACGTGCAGGCGGGCAGACCGGCCCAATCGGCTGGCTTGCGCGCTGGTGCATGTACCGCGGCGAAAATGCGCAGGGCGGGGGCACGGGGAGTGCCAAGCCTGATTTGCGCAAAGCCTCGGATTTTACCGTTTTTCGGCGACAAACCCTAAAAGTTGTGTGACGAGGCTGTCCTGCATCAACAGCCGACCCCGGGCGTTTTGAATGCAGGTGGTCCATTCGGCCAGGGTGCCGTCATCGGGCCATTGCAATGGGCTGTGGTCGATGCCGTTCCAGGCCATGTGGAACTGGCGCAGCGAGGCGGGGGCCTGCAGCCAGTCCAGAAACGCTTGAAGCTTGTCGTGGTGCGCGTTGTCGTCTTGCGGGTAGATGTGCCACACCAGTGCCTGGCCGGCCCACAGTGCGCGCACCAGCGAGTCCTCGCCGCGCACGGCGTTGAAGTCGCAAGCCCAGAGCATGGCATCAAACTCGGGCTGCGGGCGGTGCGGGAGGTATGAAATTGATAGCTGACCGCGCTTGCTGGATAAGCGATGAGGGCCATTTTGGTCATTATTTTCTGTGGCGCCATCCTGCAGCGCCGCGCGCACGGCTGCTGCTGGGCGGCCAGGAGTGACCAGCAGGTGTGTCGGCGCGGCCGCGCATTGCTGCAGCAGCTCGGGCAGGGCTGCAGGCTCATAGCAGAACAGCGAGACCCAACGGGTGCCGGGCGCGTCGCAGGCGCCGAGGTGAAAGGCTGCCCGGTGCGCTGCGCGCCAGGCCTGGTTGTCAAAGCGCTCGCGCTGCGCCATCAGGTCCGGCTCGCGCAACAGGCCGCCCGTGGCGGGCGTGAAGCCTGGGTAGAAAAACCACCGCGTCCAGCCCGCCGCAGGGCCTGATAGGAGGGGCGAGGGCAGGCGGTGGTTGCGCTCCACATACCGCTCGGCAGACAGGTATTCGAGGTTGATCCACACCGGTTGAGGGTTTTTTTGGCCTCTCGCGCTTATTTGGTGCGCGCTATAAGCTATGAATTCAGGAGCTATCTCGCAACCAAAGGCCTCCACCATCACATCGGGCGGGGGCTCGTTGGGCGTGGGTGGCGGCGCATTCCAGGGCCGCACTTCCACACCGGCGCAGCCGTCCGGCGCCATCCACTGCAAGGCCGAGGCATCGTCCACCCACAGGCGCACACGGTGGCCCTGGGCTGCCAACTGGGCGACCAGGCGCCAGCACACGCCGATGTCGCCAAAGTTGTCGATGACGCGGCAGAACACGTCCCACTGGAGCGGGGGCAGGGGGCGGCTCATGGTGACCCGTCCGTCGCCTGTGCGCGCAGGTGGTCCACCAGCAGCCGCGCGACGGTGGAGAGCGATTCTTCGGACCGCACACACAGTGCCAGCCGCCGCTGCGCCCAAGGCTCATTCAGCGTCACAGTGCGGATGTTCAGTGTGCCTTGGTACAGCGCTGCGCTGCCCCGCGGCATCACGCCCACCCCCAGCCCGGCGTTGACCATCAGGCACAGCGCGTCGTAGCTGGTGACCTGCATGCGCAGGCGCAGCGGCAGGCCTGCCTCGGCGGCGGCACGGGTCAATTGGTTGTTGATGGCACTGTTGGGATGCGCCCCCACAAAGTCGTAAGGCAGGGCGTCTGCCAGCCGCACCGACTTGCGCCGCGCCAGCGCATGCCCCGTGGGCACAACCAACACCAGCTCGTCGGTGCGGTAAGGCAGCAGCATCACGCGCTCACCGTAATGCCCTTCGTTCAGGATGCCCACATCGGCAGCGTTTTCAGCCACCGAATGCGCGATGGCCGTACTGATCTGCTCTTGCAACCGCACATCCACTTGGGGGTGCAGCGTCATAAAGCTCTGCAATTGCGCAGGCAAAAACTGCGTAATGGCCGAGATGTTGGCCACCACCCGCACGTGGCCGCGTACGCCTGCGCCGTAGTCGCGCATTTGTGTGGCAATGCCGTCGAGGTCGTTGAGCACGCCGCGCGCCAGGTTCAGTAGCGCAAAGGCGGCGGCCGTGGGCTCGGTGCCCTTGTTGCTGCGCGTGAACAGCGCCACACGCAGCGCGTCTTCCAGATCGGCCAGGCGCCGGCTTACGGCTGAGGCAGCGATGTGCTCGCGCGCGGCGGCGGCGGCGATGGTGTTTTCTTCC
>JBCNOJ010000566.1:0-2533 GCA_039593925.1 Acidovorax sp. | reverse complement strand
AGGCCATGGCGCAGGCAGGGGGCGCCGCGGCACGGCGGTGGATTCAGCGGTATGTCCAGCCCCGGCGCGACGACGCGCTGGACCTGGTGCGCCGCGCCGAAGCGGCCGGCTACGGCGCCATCGTGGTCACGGCGGATGCCGCCATCCAGATGCCCAGCCGGCGCGCCCTGCATGCCGGGTTCCAGATGCCGGCCGACTGCGTGCCGGGCAACCTTACCGGCCACGCCGCCGCGCCGGCGCCCGATCTGCAGCCGGGCCAGAGCCGGGTGTTCCAGGGCGCAATGGCATGGGCCCCGCGCTGGGACGACCTGCAATGGCTGTTGGCGCACACCCGCCTGCCGGTGTGGGTCAAAGGCGTGCTGCACCCCGACGACGCCACTGCGTTGAAGAACGCAGGCGCAGCGGGGGTCATCGTCTCCAACCACGGCGGTCGCAGCCTGGACGGCGCACCCGCCACGCTGCAGATGCTGCCGGCCGTGCGCGCGGCCGTCGGCCCCACGTATCCCGTCTTGCTGGACAGCGGCATACGCAGCGGCACCGACGTGTTCAAGGCCATCGCCCTGGGCGCGGACGCAGTCCTCATCGGGCGGCTGCAGATCTATGCGCTGAGCGTGGCCGGCGCGCTGGGCGTGGCCCACATGCTGCAATTGCTGGGCGAAGAACTGCAGGCCTGCATGGCCCAGGCCGGCTGCGCCACGGTGGCCGACATCCGCGCCGCGGCCCTGGTGGCCGCCGCCGTGCCGGGCTCGCCCGCCGACGCTCTTCTCAGTCCAACCCCTTCACCCTGCCTGCCATGCTGATCACCATCGACAACGTCCTGAGCAAGGACGAAGTGCACCAATTCCGCCAGCGCCTGGACACCTGCGACTGGCAGGGCGGCAGCGCCACCGCCGGCTCGCTCGCCACGCACGTCAAGCGCAACCAGCAGGTGGCCGACGGCTCCCCGCTGGCCGTGGAGCTGGGCAACCACGTGCTGCGCGCCGTGGCGAAGAGCCCGCTCTTCATCTCGGCCGCGCTGCCGCGCAAGATCTACCCGCCCAAGTTCAACCGCTATGCCGACGGCGGCACCTATGGCGCGCATGTGGACAGCGCGGTGATGCACTCCAAAGCCGACAGCTGCTGGGTGCGCAGTGATCTCTCTTGCACGCTGTTCCTCACGCCACCGCAAGACTACGACGGCGGTGAGCTGCTCATCTCCGAAGGCCTGGACGAAAAGCGCATCAAGCTGCCCGCAGGCGACTTGGTCCTTTACCCCAGCAGCACCGTGCACCAGGTGACGCCCGTCACTCGAGGCCACCGCATCAGCAGCTTCTTCTGGATAGAAAGCATGGTGCGCGGCCTGGAGCAACGCCAGTTGCTATTCAACATGGACATGGCCCTGCTGCGGCTGCGGCAGACGGTGGGCGAAACCGATGCCTCCGTCATCACGCTGTCGGGCACTTACCACAACCTTCTTCGCATGTGGGCCGATGTCTGAACCCTCTGGCCCATCACCTCATCTGACTTGCGCCTGAACGGCATTCGATAGCATCCACCGCTTGGGTTTTCAACGCTGGATGCTTTTTTACTGGTATGGCCACACTTCCTGCCCTGCAAAAAATCCCCTCCGAGGTGGTCTCGCTACCAGACCATGAGCGGCTGGCTCGCCAGCATCTGGACGACAACGCCTGGGCCTATTTCAGCGGCGGCGCTGCCGACGAAATCACGTTGCGCAGCAATCGCAATGCGTGGGACACCCTCACGCTGTGGCCCCGCGTGCTGCAGCCACTTGCTGGCGGGCACACGCGGGTCGAGCTGCTGGGCCGCACGCTGGCCCACCCCATCCTGCTGGCACCGGTCGCCTTCCAGTGCATGGCCCATCCAGATGGCGAACTGGCCATGGCCTACGCCGCTGCGGCCCTGGGCGCAGGCGTGGTGCTGAGCACCCAGTCCAGCGTATCGCTGCAGACCGTGGCCAGCACCGTGTTGGCCGATGCCGGGCGCGGGCCCCTGTGGTTTCAGCTGTATCTGCAGCACGACCGCGGCTTCACGAAGGACTTGGTCCACCGCGCGGAAGTGGCCGGATACGAGGCGCTGGTGCTCACCGTGGACGCCCCCACCAGCGGCGCGCGGGACGGCGAGCGGCGTGTGGGCTTCAGGCTGCCCGCAGGTGTGGCGCCCGTCAATCTGGCAGACCTGCCGCCACCAGGCAGCAGCCCACTGCGCCCCGGGCAAAGCGCGCTGTTCGATGCCCTGCTGCACCACGCGCCCACCTGGGACGATGTGGCGTGGCTGCAGTCCATCACGCGCCTGCCTGTGTTGCTCAAGGGCGTGCTGCACCCGGCCGATGCGCGCCAGGCCGTGTCGCTGGGGGCCGCCGGGATCATCGTCTCCAACCACGGCGGGCGCACGCTCGACACCGCCCCTGCCACCGCCATCGCCCTTCCCCACGTGGTGCGGGCTGTCAACGGCACGGTGCCCGTGCTGGTAGACGGTGGAATCCGCCGCGGTACCGACATCCTCAAAGCCATGGCCCTGGGCGCCAGCGCGGTGC
>JBCNOJ010000565.1:0-2534 GCA_039593925.1 Acidovorax sp. | reverse complement strand
AACATAGTAGGCGGTGATACCCAGGTGCATCAGGCGCATTGCCAGCGCCTGCATGGAAAAGCCCGACCTCCCTGCAGCGACGCAGCAGGCTGGGAGGCGTGGGCGCCTCGTTGCTGATTTTGTAGAGGGTGGCAAAGTCGGTGTCGCCATCAAACGGGCGTCGGCCGGTGAGCAGTTCGTACACCACCACAGCCAGCGAGAACATGTCGCTGTGGTGGGTCAAGTCTTGCTCGCGCACTTGCTCGGGCGACATGTACGAGGGCGAGCCCACCAGCCCTGACAACTGGGTGGCGTCACTGCGCAGCGACAGGGCCGCGCCAAAGTCGGTCAGCTTCACATCACCGCCGCGCGCCAGCATGAGGTTGGCGGGCTTGATGTCGCGGTGCACGAGGCCTTCGCGGCAGGCGTATTCGAGCGCGTTGCAGCACTTGAAGGCGATGTCGAGCACCTGCGGCACGGGCAACAGAGTGTCGGGCGTGGCAAAGGCCGACAGGGCCTGGCCGTCGACGTATTCGAGCACCAGATACGGCGGGAAGGCTTCTTCGTCGGCGTCCAGCAGGCGAACGATGTTGGGGTGGCGCAAACGGCCCGAGAGCGCGGCCTCGTTGCGCAGCAGCTTGCGGTAGCGCTCGGCTTGGTCAGGTTGCTTGAGCAGGTGGGCGTGCGTCTGCTTGATGGCCACCTTGCGGCCGCGAAATCCGTCCAGACCCAGATACACCGTGCCGCTGGCGCCCCGGCCCAGTTCACGTTCGATGCGGTACTTGCCAATGCTGGCAGGCGGGGCGGAGGTGGCGTTGACCATGGCGATGCTCAGGCGAGGTGTGGGAGTGTCGGCATTTCACCATAAGCCCCCCGCGCGAAACCCTTCCCTAACCGAGGGATGCGCGCTGCGAGGTGCGGGCTGCGCCGCGGCCGTTTGCACCGCATGGCGCCACCTGGGACTCGCTTAGCAGCCTGCCAGCGCCTGATCAAAGTCGGCCAGCAGGTCGTCCACTTCCTCCAGCCCCACCGAGAGGCGGATCATGCCGTCCGCAATGCCCATCTTGGCGCGCACGGCGGGGCCGGCCTCCCAGAAGATGGTGTGGGCCACCGGAATGATCAGCGTGCGCGTGTCTGCAAGGCCCGTGGCCTTGATGGGCAGCTGCAGCCGGTTGCACACGGGCAGGCATTGGTCGGCGTTGCGCAGCTCGAACGACAGCAACCAGGAGCCCGATTTGAGGTGCTTGCGCGCAAACGCATGCTGTGGGTGAGACTCCAGCATGGGGTACAGCACGCGCGAGACGGCAGGATGCGACTCCAGAAAACGGGCCAGCGCCAGGGCCGTGTCGCTGGTGCGGTCCATGCGCAGGCTGAGTGTTTCGGCGCCCAGCGCCAACTGGTGCGCAGCGTGGGACGACAAGGTGCCGCCCATGTCGCGCAGGCCCTTTTTGCGAATTTGCTGCAAGCCCCAGCCCTTGGGGTCACCCTTGCGGTAGGGCCCAAAAATGTGGGGGTAGCTGGACCAGTCGTACAGCCCCGTGTCAGTCACAGCGCCACCCAGCGCGTCACCCTGCCCCCCGATGCTCTTCGTGAGCGAATTGACCACCAGCCCCGCTCCCACCGTTGCGGCGCGGAAAAGGTACGGTGACGCCACGGTGTTGTCGACCACGTAGAGCACGCCATGTGCCTTGCACAGCGCGCCGATGCCTTCCAGGTCAGGGATTTGCGTGCCGGGGTTGGCGATGGTCTCGACAAACACCATGCGGGTGTTGGGCCGCAGCGCGGCAGCCACTTGGGCGGCGTCGGTCACGTCCACCGTGGTCACTTCAATGCCCAGGTCGGCCAGCGTTCCAAAAACACTGTTGGTGTTGCCGAACACGAACTGGCTGGCCACCACGTGGTCGCCTGCCTTGAGCAGCGTGAGAAACACTGCGCAGATGCCCGCCATGCCGGTGGAGAAAACAATGGTCCCCAGCCCACGCTCCATCTGCGTGATCTTGGCCTCCAGCGCCGCCGTGGTGGGCGTGCCCTGGCGCGCGTAGTTGAAGCCGCCTTTGGCGGTGCCCTGAAACACGGCAATCAGGTCTTCGACCTTGTCGTAGCCATATTGCACCGAGGTGTGGATGGGCTTGTGAACCGCGCCCTGCTCTGCACCGCCCAGGCGGTCGGCATGCACGATTTCGGTGGTGAAGCTGTGGTTCTGCGGTGTCGTCATAAAAATCTGCGGCTGCTCTGTTTGCCCTGTTTTTAGTGGTCTACGTGCAAGGCGGGTGACAAATACTGGGGCGCCCTTCACGCCAGCGCACCCGTGGAACTGGCTTTGCCAGGCCACCGGGTGCGTCCCCCCTCAGGGGGGAAGGCGCGAAGCGCCTCAGGGGGGAGTCATCGCTCAGGCGCGATGTGCTCCGCGTAATCGTACAAGGCGCCCAGAATGTCCTGCGTGCGTTCATCGTCAGCCGTTTCCGAAAGCTCATCAATCTCGGCAAACAGCTGTTCCACCGTGCGCGCCCCGCCCTGCCCTTCAAACAGGCAAGGGGCCCTGTGCGCCTCCCAAC
>JBCNOJ010000564.1:0-2536 GCA_039593925.1 Acidovorax sp. | reverse complement strand
GCCGTTAACCCCCTCGCGTCGTTGTCCCGCCTTGTCGTACGGCTTGTACCGTTTGCTGCCTGCGGCGCAACGCCTGGCTAGGGCCACTTCTCCGAGCTTTATGAGCCGCCCTTGGCGCGGGCCTGGCCAGTGCCGTGCGCAATCGTCATTTGCATCGGGATGGCAGCTGCGGCAGCATCTGCAGCAGTTTCCGGGCGCGTTCTTTGATCGCACGGCCGACGACATCAATCCGTTCGCTTTACCCCTCGCTGCGTCGTTCGCTGCGTCGTTCGAGCAGCCACCGGACCTGCCCTGAACGAGTCAGCACGCCAGCCACCCCGCAACACGCTTGAAAGGAAATCCCATGCCCTTGACCGCCGCCCAGTTTCACGCCGTAGCCGCCCCGGCCGTCGATCAGATGCGCGCCGAGGGCCTGCACCAGAAGGCCTACAGCGATGCGCTCGACGGCGCAGGCCGTCAGTACGTGGACCTGGTGATGGAGGGCGGCGGTGTGCTGGGCATTGCACTGGTGGGCTACATCTACGTGCTGGAGCAGGCGGGCCTGCGGTTTTCGGCACTGGGTGGTGCATCGGCAGGCTCCATCACCGCGCTGGTGCTGGCGGCTCTGGGCGAGCCGGCCGACGCCAAAAGCGACCGGTTGGTGGAGATCGTGGCCAACATTCCGATGGCGAGCTTCATGGATGGCAAGGACGATGATGACGAAGACGCCAGCGACTTCATCAACACCATGCTCAAGCGGCCCGGCCTGGCCAAAGGATTGTGGAAAGGCATGCAGGTCCTGGACAACCTGGACGAGATGCAGGGCCTGAACCGGGGCGACCGCTTTCATGCTTGGCTAGCCCAGGTGCTGGCACAGTGCGGCATTACCAACACCCGCGCTTTGCGCCAGCGCATGGCGGCCACGCCGCTGGGGTGGCACCTGCGCCCCGGCAGCCAGCACCGGGCTTTGCAACTGCTGGATGCGCCTGCGCTGCCGCCGCTGGACGCCGCCAAGGACTACCTGTGCATCGTCACGGCCGACATTGCCACGGAGACCAAGGTGGAGTTTCCCCGCATGGCCGAGCTGTATTGGGCCGACCCGGGTGCTGTGAACCCGGCGGACTACGCGCGCTGTTCCATGTCGATCCCGGTGTTTTTCCAGCCCTATCGCGTGCCGATGAAGCTGCGCGGTGCCGAGCACCGCAAGCTGTGGTGCCAGCTCGCAGGCATGGACGAACGCGACATGGACCCCAATCGCGAGCCGCCTTTCCCTCCGCCGCAAGCGTGTTTCATCGACGGCGGCGTGTTGTCCAACTTTCCCATCGACGCTTTTCACAATACGCTGAAGGTGCCGACACGGCCCACGCTGGGCGTGAAGCTGCAGTGGGATGAGCGCAGCCACACCATTGAGAAGCTGACGAAGCTGGTCACGCAGACCTTCAATTCATCCCGCCACTGCCTGGACTATGAGTTCCTGCGCAAGAACCCCGATTTCAAGCAGCTGGTGGCCTACATCGACACGGCCGACCACGACTGGCTGGATTTTGAAATGAGCGATGCCGGCAAGCTCGACCTGTTTCGCCGCGGCGCTGAAACGGCCCGGGCCTTTCTCGCCGGGTTTGACTGGGAGGGCTACAAGAAAACCCGCGAGCACCTGATGGGTGCCTACCGGCAGGCCTGGGGCGGGCGGTAGCGCATCTCAGGGACGGCGCAGTAACGGGCTCAGTAAACGCCCAGCGCCAGCCCTGTGGCCATGGCAGCGCCCAGTTCATGGCAACGCTGCAGGTCCGCCTCGCCGATGTGCTTGGGTGCGGCTATCGCATCGGGTGTTTGCGCATGGGTGCACACGATCAGCGTCTCGGCCACGGGGCGCAGGCGCCAGCCGGTGGCAATGCGGTCCAGCTGCCGCGCAGCGTTGTGGCCGTCGCTGCCCGCGCACACCAGGCTCGCGCAAGGGCGACCATTGATGCGGTCCAGCACGGGGTAATAGCAGCGGTCAAAAAAGTCTTTCATCAGCCCGCTGATGGCGGCCAGGTTCTCTGGCGTGGCAAACACATAACCTTCGGCCGCCAGCACGTCGGCGGGTTGGGCGTCACAGGCGTGGAGCAGCCGCACCTGCATGTTGGGCTCTGCCTCCTCGGCGCCACGCTGCGCGGCCACCGCCATCTGGCGGGCGCCGCCGGTCATGGAGTGGTAGACGATGAGCAGGGTTTTGGTGGAAGGCATGTCGGGTGGTGGGCGTGAGCGGAGCTTGGACGGGTCGCGCAGGCTTGTGCGGGTTTTAGTCCCTGATTTGATTCCTGATTTGATAGCTGTCAGCGCTTATCCAGTAAGCGCTAGAGGCCAAAAACACTCAAAAAAACTACGGCCGCTTGCTGCAACAAGGCGCCGCCCCTC
This sequence comes from Acidovorax sp., assembly GCA_039593925.1. Classification (GTDB taxonomy): domain Bacteria; phylum Pseudomonadota; class Gammaproteobacteria; order Burkholderiales; family Burkholderiaceae_C; genus Acidovorax. The sequence goes on along the minus strand of JBCNOJ010000564.1, from coordinate 160 downwards.
ACGGCGTGCCACCAGACGGAAGTTCGTCCACCGCGCGCTGTGTTCCAGCACCGACAGCCATCGTGCCCATGCCACCACCGCCCGCCCCACCACCACCGCCGCCTGCACGGCCACCGGCTCCGCCGGGTGAGCGGTCAGCAGCGGGGCCGCGTTTGGCAGC
>JBCNOJ010000563.1:0-2549 GCA_039593925.1 Acidovorax sp. | reverse complement strand
GGCCCAGGCGCCCTTGCGCGATCTCGAAGCCGCGGCCTTCGCCCAGCAGAATGTTGGAGACAGGCACGCGCACGTTCTCGAAAGTCATCTCGACATGGCCATGCGGTGCATCGTCATAGCCCAGCACATTGAGGGGGCGGATGACGGTGATGCCCTTGGTGTCGGCGGGCACCAGCACCATGCTCTGCTGCGAGTGTTTGGGGGCTTCGGGGTCGGTCTTGCCCATGGTGATGAACACGGCGCAGCGCGGGTCGGCGGCGCCAGAGATCCACCACTTGCGGCCATTGATCACATACTCATCGCCCTGGCGCTCGATGCGCGTGGCGATGTTGGTGGCGTCGCTGGAGGCCACATCGGGTTCGGTCATCGCAAAGGCGGAGCGGATCTTGCCTTCAAGCAGCGGCTTGAGCCATCGGGCCTTGTTGGCTTCATCGCCATAGCGCGCAATGGTTTCCATGTTGCCGGTGTCGGGGGCCGAGCAATTGAACACTTCGCTGGACCATGGCACACGCCCCATGATTTCGGCAAGCGGCGCGTACTCCTGGTTGGTGAGGCCTGCACCTTCATAGCCTGAGGCGGCGGCGCTGTCCACCGGCAAAAACAGGTTCCACAAACCGGCGGCCTGCGCCTTGGGCTTGAGGTTTTCGATCGTGTTCAGCGCGGTCCAGCGTTTGCCTGCAGCGGTGTTGGCTGCCAGCTCATCCTTGTAAGAGACCTCGTTGGGGTAGATGTGGTCATCCATGAACTGCAGCAATTTGGCCTGCAGCTCCTTGGTTTTGGGCGAGTAGTCAAAGTCCATGGGGCTCTTCTCCGTTGGTAATCGTGGGTTGCTTCAGCCGCGCTGCGCGAACGACCAGGCCAGCTCGGCCATGGGGCGTGCCGTGTCGCCAGAGGCCTTGGCCTGGGCGCTGGATGCGGTGCCTGCCTCCACCCGCTTGGCAATGCCCTGCAGGATGGCCGCAATGCGGAACATGTTGTAGGCGAGGTAGAAGTTCCAGTCGGCCCGCAACGCTTCGGGCGTGGCGATTCCGGTGCGCTCGCAGTAGCGGCGGATGTAGCTGGCTTCGTCGGGGATGCCCAAGGCTGCCAAGTCCTGCCCCGCAATGCCGCGGGCCATCGCGGCAGGGATGTGCCAGCTCATGCAGTGATAGCTGAAGTCCGCCAGCGGATGGCCGAGCGTGGACAGTTCCCAGTCGAGCACTGCAATGACACGTGCTTCGGTGGGATGGAACATGAGGTTGTCGAGACGGTAGTCGCCGTGCACGATAGAGACGTGGCTTTCATCGCGCGCGCTGGCCGGCATGTTGGCGGGCAGCCATTCCATGAGCTTGTCCATCTCGGGGATGGGTTGCGTGATGGAGGCCACGTACTGCTTGCTCCAGCGGCCAATCTGGCGATCAAAGTAATTGCCGGGTTTGCCGTAGCTGGCCAAGCCGCGGTCCGCGAACTTCACGGTGTGCAGCGCGGAAATCACGCGGTTCATTTCATCGTAGATCGCACCGCGCTCGGCAGGGGACATGCCGGGCAGCGACTGGTCCCACAGCACGCGGCCTTGCATGCATTCCATCACGTAGAAGGCGCGGCCGATGACCGACTCGTCCTCGCACAGCACAAACATGCGGGGCACCGGTACGTCGGTGCCATACAGGCCGCTCATCACCGCAAACTCGCGCTCGATGGCGTGGGCCGAAGGCAGCAGCTTGGCCACCGGGCCGGGCTTGGCCCGCATCACATAGCTGGTGGTGGGCGTGATGAGCTTGTAGGTGGGGTTGGACTGCCCGCCCTTGAACATCTCCACGGTCAGAGGGCCAACAAAGCCTTCCAAGTTTTTGGACAGCCATGTGGTCAGCGTGCCAATGTCGAACGCGTGCTGGTCGGAAACGGGCCGGGTGCCCACGAAATGGTCAAAATTGCTCATGGGCGAGGGCAGGGTTGTGGGTTCGTCAGTTGTCGGTTTCTGCAATGCGCATGAGCGCATCGCGGTCGCGCACCACCAGTCCGCCGGGCTCGATGCGGATGGCGTCCTCGCGCTCCATGGCCTTGAGCTCCTGGTTCACCCGCTGGCGCGACGCACCCAGCAGCTGCGCGAGTTCTTCCTGCGCCAGTTGCAGGCCAATGCGCATCTCGCTGCCGTCCGACAGGCTGGGCACGCCGTAGCTGCGCACCAGGTGCACCAGCTGCTTGGCCAGGCGCGAGCGCAGAGGCAGGGTGTTGAGGTCTTCCACCAGCCCGAACAGCTGCCGTATGCGCCGTGCGTGCAGGCGCAGCATGGCTTCGTACAGCTCGGTATGTGCCGCCAGAATCTTGCGAAAGTCGGCTTTGGCGACGCACAGGATGGTGGTGTCGCCATGTGCATAGGCGTCGTGCGTGCGCCGGTCCCCGTCGAAGATCGCCACGTCGCCGAACCAGATGCCCGGCTCCACATAGGTCAGCGTGATCTGCTTGCCCGAGATGGAGGTGGAACTCACCCGCACCGCGCCGCGCGCGCACGCAATCCACTCCTCGGGCGGGTCCCCGCGGGCGGCGATCAGGCCGCCATCCTTGAAGCG
>JBCNOJ010000562.1:0-2569 GCA_039593925.1 Acidovorax sp. | reverse complement strand
ACGAAAAGCGAAGAGCAGTCGAGCACGGCTCGACTCTACAAAATCAAAATCAAAAGCAGCCAAGCATGGCTTGGCTCTACAGTTCTGCGGTGCTCCCGCGCAGCCCGCTGAACACCGATTCGGCCGCAAACCCCACGCCACCCAGAAGCACGCCGAAGTACACCATCGTGGCCACCACGAAGGCATAGCCGGCCGCCACAGCGGCCCCATCGCGCTGGATGAAGCCGATGGCAAACGACATCAGCGCCAGCGCGGGCAGCGTATTGCTGAAGGGAATCGGCCCGGCCGGGGCCATCAGCAGCAGCGTGGCCACCACCAGCGCCAGGTTGTTCACGCGCATCATCTTCTTCGAGCGCACCATCACCGCCAGCCGCATCGGCTGCGACAGACGCTCCATGCGGTGCACCCACTTCAGTGCCCGGCCCAGATTGGCGCGCAGCTTGTCGGTGGCCACCTCGCGCTCGGCCAGGCGCTGCGGCACCCACAGCGGCCGGTCGCGCACGCGGCTCAGGCCAATCAACAGAATGGACGCACCAAACACCGTGCTCAGGCCGGGAATGGACACCGGGATCAGGAAAATGGCCGACAGCAGGATCACGATCAACATCAGCCCCTCATCGCCCAGCGCCCGCAGCAGGGTGCCCACGCGGATGTGCTGGCCGGGCAGGCCGTCAATCAGGTCTTCAATCTGCTGTGCCAGCGGGGCGGTGTCGGTGGCCTCGGGGGCGCGGTAGGTCATGCGTCTGGATCTCCAGGGTAGGGCGGTCAGGGGGCCGTCCTGCGGTGGGGCGCACAGGCTTGCCGAGTATGGCCGCCAACGGCGGCGCGCGGCTGAACCGCACATGAGAACGGCAGCCGCCGTCGGCCTGGCCTAGAATGGAGGGCCCCGCGCTGGAAATGAAACTGATGGACATGGGCCGCAGGCAATCGACCATCCAACTGGTCGCCATCGATATGGATGGCACCCTGCTGGACCCGGCGCACAAGCTGACCGCGCGCGCCAAGCAGGCCATTGCGCAGGCGCGCGCGCTGGGCGTGCATATCGTGCTGACCAGCGGCCGCCCGGTGTCCGGGCTGGCACCGTTCCTGCAGGAACTGGGCATCACCGGCAATGACGATTACTGCATTGCCTGCAACGGCGGCCTGGTGCAGCGCATCGGCACGCGCGAAACAGTGGTGGAGTTCCCGCTCAGCTTCGATGACTTCGTGTACTGCGAACAGGTTTCGCGGCAGCTGGGCGTGCACTTCCAGGCACTGGACGGCCACCGCCTGTACACCACCAACCAGGACATCAGCCGCTACACCGTCATCGACTCGCACCTGTCCCACGTGCCGCTGTCGTACCGCCGCGTTCAGGACATGGACCCCTCGATGTCCTTCATCAAACTGATGATGATCGACGAACCCGACGTGCTGGATGCAGCCATCACCCGCCTGCCGGCCGAACTGACCGAACGCTTCGCCGTGTTGAAGAGCGCGCCGTTCTTCCTGGAAGTGTTCGACCACCGCGCCGGCAAGGGGCCCAGCCTGCAGCGCCTGGCCGAACACCTGGGCATCGACCGCGCCAACGTGATGGCCATTGGCGATCAGGAAAACGACCTGACCATGCTGCAGTTCGCCGGCACCAGCGTGGCCATGGGCAACGCCATCGACGCAGTGAAGGCGGTGGCGCGTTTTGAAACCACACCGAACACCGACGAAGGCGTGGCCCGCGCGATCGAGCGCTTCGTGCTGCAGTAACCACGCGCCCCGGCTCTGGTAGGTGCCAACCTTGGTTGGCACATGGCCCGGGGTCAGATCCCTTCCGCAGGAAGGGCTCTGACCCCACGCGAAATGTTCCCGGCACCGAAAAAGCATGCCAACCAAGGTTGGCATCTACCAGATCGCGGGGCCGGCAGTGGATCCACGCCATGCGTGGATGAGTAACCCCCAACCACGCCGCTATCCCCGCGTATAGCGCCGCCATACCCATCGCCATCGCCGCTGTACCACGGCGCGATGGCAACCGCGGGCCACCGATGCAAGAATTTCGCACGTCGAAATCACGCCCTTGAACCCCGCCGCAGATGATCGTCCTTCTCTGCAGCTGACAGGCGCGCACAGCGCCTGAACTCCCAAACGCAACCGCACCGCCAGCCAGGTCGCCGCCCATCGCGCCGCACCGTGCTGGGCGTGCGCCTGCGCCATTTTCCCAACGCAGCTGGATTCGCCCATGAACACGCCACCCACGCAGCGCCTGGCGCTGGCCATCGCCCTGTCCATTGTTTCGTCGGCGCACGCCATCGAAACCCACGACGCCGCCCACGACACCCCGGTCACCCTCAATGCCCTGCAGGTGATCGCAACCCCCCGCGGTGCCGCCACTGCACCCACGCAGGTGGTCGGCCCCAACCGCTACCTCATCACTGCCAGCGACCTCGATGCCATGGTCACCGGCAACAACGGCCTGGCCATGCTCAAGCAGGTGCCCGGCGCCAGCTACACCGCCACCGACGGCCTGGGCCTGGATATTTCCGCCACCAGCCTGTTCGTGCGCGGCTTCCGCATGAATGAAATGGGCATCACCTTC
>JBCNOJ010000561.1:0-2572 GCA_039593925.1 Acidovorax sp. | reverse complement strand
GCACGGCGCGGAAGAAGCGCTCCTTGACTTCCATCTTGCGCACCATGTAGTCGGCCGCATAGATGAGCACCGCAAACTTGGCCACCTCAGACGGTTGGAAGCCGATGGGACCCAGTGACAGCCAGCGCCGCGCGCCGTTCACCACCTTGCCTACGCCAGGAATCAGCACGGCAATCAACAACAGCAGCGCCACCACAAACAGCCAGGGCGCAGCACGCTCCCACAGCGCCATGGGCATCTGAAAGGCGAGCAGCGCCGCCACAAAGCCCACCACCAGGTACATCGCGTGGCGCACCAGAAAGTGGGTGGGCGCGTAGTTGGCGAAGCGGGGGTTGTCCGGCATGGCGATGGAGGCGGAATACACCATCACCAAGCCCCAGGCCAGCAAGGCGACCACCACACCCACCAAGGCCTGGTCAAAACCCAGCACGCTGGCCGGGGTGCTGGAGGCACGCCGGTATTCCACGCCGCCCACGCGCACGGGCAGCACGTCGGCCGGTTTGCTGGAAAAACCGCCGAACCAGCCGGTCAGCCGTTGCAGCAGGGTGCTGGCGGGCGCGGTCATGCCATGCCTCCGTCGGCCATCTGGCCGGCATCGTCTGCCAACGCACGCACCGTTTCACAAAAGACCTCGGCGCGGTGTGCGTAGTCCTTGAACATGTCAAAGCTGGCGCAGGCGGGCGACATGAGCACGGCGTCGCCAGCGTGTGCGCGCTGGGTGGCCAGCGACACGGCCTGCGGCAGCGTTTCTGCGTCCAGCAAGGCCACACCCGCATCCTGCAGCGCCGTGCGGATCAGCGGCGCGTCGCGGCCTATCAGCACCGCTGCGCGGGCGTAGCGCGCCACGGGTGCGGCCAGCGGCGAAAAGTCCTGCCCCTTGCCTTCGCCGCCCAGGATGAGCACGATGCGGCGCTCTGCGCCCAGCCCGGTGAGCGCAGCCACGGTGGCGCCCACATTCGTGCCTTTGCTGTCGTCGAAATACTCCACCCCGTTGACGATGGCCACCGGCTCCACGCGGTGCGGTTCGCCACGGTATTCGCGCAGGCCATACAGCATGGGCGCCAGCGGGCAGCCTGCAGCGGATGCCAGCGCCAGTGCTGCGAGGGCATTGGTCGCGTTGTGGCGGCCCCGGATGCGCAGGGCATCTGCCGGCATGAGTCGCTGGATGTGCAGGTCTTCTTCCACCTCGTTGCGACCGCGCTTGCGGGTTTCGTCGGCATCCATGGCGCGCACCAGCCACGGCATGCCGTTGACGACCTCAATGCCGAAATCACCAGGCCGTCGGGGCATGTCCCCCCCGAAGGTGATGTGCGCGCGCACCTGGGGCTTTTGCAGTTTGACTTTGATGGGCAGCGGCAACATCGCCATCACGGCCGGGTCTTCCCGGTTCAAAACCATGAGCCCGTTCTGGCCGAAGATGCGGGCCTTGGCTGCGGCATAGGCAGCCATGTCGCCATGCCAGTCGAGGTGGTCTTGCGTGATGTTGAGCACCGCAGCCGCCGTGGGCTCGAAGCCGGTGACTTCATCGAGCTGGAAGCTGGACAGCTCCAGCACCCAGGCGTCGGGCAGCGTATCGGCGTCCAGGTGCTCGGCCAACGTGTCGAGCAGCGTCGGACCGATGTTGCCCGCCACGGCCACACGCTGGCCTGCACGCTCCACCAATTGGCCCGTGAGCGAGGTGACGGTGGTTTTGCCGTTGGTGCCCGTAATGGCCAGCACGGCAGGTGCGTAGCCATGCGAGGCGCGCAGCGCGCCAAGCGCCATGGAATACAAGCTTAATTCGCCTCCAGCGCTCGCACCACAAGCGCCAGCAGCTACCAAAACAGGAGCAACCGTCGCAGGACTCAGGCCGGGCGAGCGGTACACCGCATGCAGGCCCTGGCCGTCGACCAGGCTCGCGTCGAACGCACCCGACACAAAACCAACCTGCGGCAGCTCTTGCTGCAGCACGGCCCGTTGTGGGGGATCGGCACGGGTATCGGCCACGGTGACCTTGGCGCCACAGCGTACGCACCAGCGCGCCATGGCCAAGCCGGAAGCTCCCAGGCCAAGAATGAGGATGTTCTGGTCTTGCAGCAGTTGCGCCACGCCTTCGCGCGGCGGCGTGGCCGGCGCCTCATTGGCGGTCTCGCCGCCGGCGTCGGTCACCGCGGGCTCGTCCGAGGCAGCCACTGCGCCGTCGGCAGCGGCAGTCTCTGGCGCGGACACATCCGCAAAAATCTGCGCCACAAAGTCTGCAGCGGCTTTGGCGGCGGACACGGCCGACACGGCCTCGGGGTCCCAGGCCGCAGGGCCCGCGGATTTGGTGGTCAAAGGCGCTGGCGCCGCCTCACCATGCGCCACGGGCACCTCAGCGGTATCGGCGCTAGGGTCGGTATGGGCCGCATCGCCATGCGAACCTGCAGCGGCAGCAGCATCGTCCGCCATGCCATCGGCCTCGTCTGCCGCATCCGGCAGGCCGGCAGCGGGCTTGGAATCCGCCACCGGGGCGCTGCTCTGTGCGCCCGGCGCCTGCACTTCGACGGGCCGCACCGCCGCCGGCGCGCCCAGGTCCACCGGCGCCTCGGGCGTT
>JBCNOJ010000560.1:0-2593 GCA_039593925.1 Acidovorax sp. | reverse complement strand
ACATCCTGCTGCAGGTGCTGGACGATGGCCGCCTGACCGATGGCCAGGGCCGCACCGTGGACTTCCGCAACACCGTCATCGTGATGACCTCCAACCTGGGCTCGCACCAGATCCAGGACATGGGCAGCGATGACAGCCCGGAGGCCTACACGCAGATGAAGGCCGCGGTGATGGGCGTGGTGCAGGCGCACTTCCGTCCGGAGTTCATCAACCGCCTGGACGACATCGTGGTGTTCCACCCGCTGGACAAGCAGCAGATCAAGCAGATCGCGCGCATCCAGATGCGTGGCCTGGAGCGGCGCCTGGCCGAGCGTGGCTTGAAGCTGGCGGTCTCCGATGCAGCGTTCGACCTGCTCGGCAACGTCGGTTTCGATCCGGTGTACGGCGCACGTCCGCTGAAGCGTGCGATCCAGGCGCAGCTGGAGAACCCGCTGGCGCAGAAGATCCTCTAGGGGGAGTTCGTCAACGGCGATACCATCGAGGTCGGCAACGACGGCGGCCACCTGGTGTTTGCCAAGGCGTGATGCGGTTGCGTTCGTCCCCGTCTACGGGCGGGGACGAATCTGTCGGTAGCGCCCGTCCTCGCCGATCCCTTTGCTGCGGGTGTCGACGTTGGCGCAAAGCTGTTCTTTTCCGCACAGCACCACGTCGGCGCGGTTGTAGGCACGCAGCAGTGCGGCCTCGATCTGGTTGCGCTCGATCTCCGCGCGATATTGACCGCCCAGCCACGCGGCACCCCCGAGAAGGATCGCCACGGCAGTTACGGCCGTGGCCACGCTCTTCCAGACGACGCCGCGCGACGCGAGCTGCAAGCGCTTGATTTCCGCAGCCAGTGCTTCGGTGCTGCGGCCCACACCCTTGGCCGATGCCGCCAGTTGCTGCTCATAGGCGCTCACCGGCGCGAGCAACGCCTGTTTGACAGCCGTTGTGCTGTCCCGGCTCACCCCAGCCACGGCAGCATCGGCGCTGGCTTTGAACTGCGCGGGCAGTGATTGTGCAAGCCCATTCAACGCGGCCGACAGCTGCGATTGCTGCTGGGCCATGTCCGTGCACATCCGCTGGTAGCGCTCCATCAGCAAGGCGGTCTTGCTGATCAGATCTTCCAGTTCGCGTTCATCCATGAGGGTGTCTCCGGTAGGTCAACGGCGCATGGCAGAGGCTGCCTGTTCCTGTTGCGCCGCCTGCTGGGCGGCCTGCTCCTGGCTGTGCGCGCGCGCCCGGTCCTCGGCATTTACCTGGGACTGCGCCTGCTGGTCCAGCACCTGGCCAGCATTGAGCGTGGACATCTGCTGGTTGAGGACCTTGAAGCGGTCGGGGTCGGCGTTGAGCATTTCGTTCAAGCGATCTTCCAGCGGCGATCTGCTGTGAAAGGCCGGTTTCTCGCGACGTGGGCCGCCATCTGAGCCGGGTGCTTCGCGACGCTCGGCGGGATTGAAAGGGTGTGCAGCGAGTTCGGCAGCGCGGGCTTGTCGCTCGCCAAAGACGCCTGGTTCGTCGTGGCCACGCAGTTTGTCGATGCCCTCCACGGCAAGGCCCGGGATGCCCCGACTCAGCCGGGTAATGGCATCGCGCTGCATGGCCATGTTCTCGCGGAAATCATCTACTCGGGCCCGGTCTTCAGGCTGCGTGATCCTCGCCGATTCCTGCCCAAGTACTGACAGGCGCGGTGGCACCGTGGCCGGGTCATCCACAAAGTGCTTCAACCGGTGTGAATCGGCCATCTGCACCGCAAGCGCCGGGGTGAGCCCGAAGAGGGCCACGGATTTGGCTGGACCGCCCAAGGCGGCCATGTTGTCAGCGGAACGCAGCAGGTTGAGTTCACTGGGCAGGGCATAGATCTGCACGCTGCCGTAGTGCTGACTGGCGGCGCTGACGAAATCGCCAGCCATGACGTGGTTGGTGAACGGGGCGGCGTGCGCCGGCTGGCCTTCCCGGATCCTGTAGCCCAGACCAGCCGCGCCGTAGGGATTGAAGGCTTCGCCGGGCAGGTTGTAGTGGTGGGCGGTGATCTGCGCCAATGCGCCGCCGAGAGAATGCCCGGTTACGGTCAGTGCTTTGTCGTCCCGGTCCGCCATCTCCTTGGCGATTCGAGTGAGTTCCAGTGCATCGTGCAGCTGGGCGTTGAGTTTGCCGGTCACCATGCCGACGTCCACCACGCCATCCTTGAGCAGCTGCCGGTCGAATTCGGTGCCGCGGTGGGCTACGACGTAGGCCCCGGTGTCCAGACTCTGAAAGATCGAGCCTTGGTAACCGTTGGGCTTGTCCATGTGGCGGACTACAACAAACCTCTCGCCGTCGATGATAACGGACTCTGGCTTCCCATCCTTGTCGAATTTAGGCGGCTCATAGGCTTCATTGGACAGTCGTGCGTGGACTTTGGAATTCATTGCTCATCAGCCCTTTTGGCGATGGTGATGCTGTACGAGAAGAAGTCGCTTTGTTGCTCGATCGGAATCTCACGCTTGAACCTTTCCTCCGAAAGATCACTGGCGGGATAACGTTCACCATCATCCAGGCGTGGTGCAATGGCGCGCTTTGCAAATCGGGTGGTTGTGCGCTGCTGCGGGTCCGTGACTATCTGGAAGTACGTAAA